>JACPVN010000600.1 GCA_016191715.1 Ignavibacteriota bacterium
CATAGACACGATAAAGATATGTTGTTAATGGAACTAAATCTATATCTTTATAGCTTGTGTCATTTGTTACAGTTGCGATAGGAACGTACACAAGTGTATCAGACCTTATTGCTCTGTCAATTCTAAATCCATCCTCGTTGTCAGAATTATCTTTCCACGTAAGAATGATTTCTGTTGAAGATAGAGCTTCAGCTTTCAGGTTTGAAATACCTTGAGGTACTTGTGTAAGTTCCACATTTTCTTCTTCACACGAAACAAACAACATCCCGCTTATCGCAATCAATATGCAAAACAAATTAGCAATAGTATTCTTCATGGCTAACTCCATATTCCCCATATAATTATAAATTTCACTATCATTCAGGCAAATAATCTGCTGTCAAGATAGGAAATAACATGGATTAAATCAATGTTGAAAATCAACATTTTGCTGTTTTGGTTACTCATTTTGAATCAATTCCTGATTTGAAAAGAAAAAGGCAATTTCAATCTTTCCATTCTCTACGGAATCAGAACCGTGGACGATATTTTCGCCTTTGTTATCAGCGTACAGTTTTCGGATTGTTCCCTCTGCCGCATCTTTCGGGTCGGTTGCTCCAATTAATGTTCGATAATCAGCAATTGCATTTTCCTTCTCAAGAGCAATCGGCACACACGGTCCCGAACTCATAAACTCTACGAGGCTGTCATAAAAAGGTCTGCCTTTATGTACAGCGTAAAAACCGCCCGCTGTTTCCTTTGACAGCCGGGCTTTCTTCATTGCAAGAATTTTGAATCCAGCTTTCTCTATTCGGGCAATGACTTCGCCTGTAAGGTTTTTCTTTACACAATCCGGTTTTAATATTGCTAAGGTACGTTCAATCAATTTATTATTCCTTTTGTTAATGATGTTATAAAATTACTGATTACTGAAACACAAAGTACAAAATACTAAGTACATGCTATGGGATAACCAAGATCGTTCCACCGTCTCCAGCCTCCGTCCATTGAGATGACGTTGGTGTATCCCATTCTCTGAAGATTATCCGCCGCAATGGCTGTACGATACCCACCACCACAGTATAAAACAATCTCCGCCTCTATGTCGGGAACAATCTTTTCAATATCCCGCTCAATAATTCCTTTGCCAACATGAATCGCTCCGACGATATGTCCCTGTTCCCATTCGTTGTCTTCGCGGACATCAACCAGAACGAACTTTTCACCGTTGTCTAATTTCTTTTTGATTTCTTCCGGAGTCGTTTGCTTGATGCGGCTCTTCGCATCATCAACGAGTTGTATGAATCTTTGAGAGTGAGTCACGGGCTAACTGTTAAAGGTTTCTGATTTCACTTAAAAACTTCCTGAGACATGAAACCTGAAACCAGAAACTTTTTTTACTTTTTCCTTTTGACTTTTTGTGCCTTAGGCACATCAGCCTTTGGCTGAGACTTGATTTCTGTTTTCTTCTTGCTTGATTTTGAAACTGCTACTACGGTTTTCTTCGCTTTCTTTCCAAGAACCTTCACCAATGTTTCCCCACTCATCGCCGGACTTTCGACCACATGAATACCGGCTTTGCGCATTGCTTCCATCTTTTCCGTTGCAGTTCCTTTTCCGCCGGAAATGATTGCGCCAGCGTGTCCCATTCTTCTTCCTGGAGGCGCAGTTCGTCCGGCAATAAATCCGATGACCGGTTTCTTGAAATGGTTCTTCACGTACTCTGCGGCGGTTTCCTCAGCTGTTCCGCCTATTTCTCCAATCATAATCACTGCGTCTGTGTTATCATCTTCATTGAATAATTTCAGCAAGTCGGTAAAACTGGAACCTATCACAGGATCGCCGCCGATTCCAATACAGGTTGATTGTCCCATACCAAGTTCGCTCACCTGCCACACTGCTTCATACGTCAACGTTCCGCTTCTTGAGATGATTCCGATTCTTCCCGGCGTGTGAATAAATCCGGGCATGATGCCAAGTTTACATTCTCCCGGTGTGATAATTCCCGGACAGTTCGGTCCGATCATCCGAACCTGATTGCGAACGAGATGGTCATACACGCCAATCATATCCTTCGCCGGAATTCCTTCCGTGATGGCAACAATCAATTTCACTCCGGCGTCTGCGGCTTCAAGAATTGCTTCTGCGGAGAACGATGCGGGGACAAATATTATTGCCGCGTTTGCTCCTTCGTTCTTCACTGCGTCTGCGACAGTATTAAATACCGGAACCGGTTTCTTGAATGGATATTGTTCGCTTCCGTTATACTGCATTCCGCCTTTTCCCGGCGTTACGCCTGCAACGATTTTTGTTCCGTAGGCAATCATCTGCTGTGTGTGAAATGTTCCTTCACCGCCGGTGATGCCTTGTACTACGACTTTTGTTTTTTTATCTACTAAAATGCTCATATTCTTTCAAGTCAAAATTAAAAAAATGAAAAAGTAAAAAAATGTTATACGTTATTTGTTAAATGTTATAAGAATGACCATTGACAAAGTACTAAGAACAAAAAACTGTCAACTGTCAACAGAAAACTCGTCGTTCACTTACAATAAATTGTCGTCAAATAAAAAACAACTTGTTCAAGTTCTTCTTCAGGCGACTGCAAACCATTCATCACCATTCGTGCGACAATTCCTTTTGCCTGTTTTGCATTTTTCGGCGGCGACTTTTCTATGTTTGATAACTGGTGACACTTCGAGCAAGTCATCTCGAATGTTGCTTGCGCTGTTGCCAAGTCAAATATTTTTGTTTGTGATGAATCAACGACTGCTTCACTTGTCATCGCCCCAATCGTTTCCCGTGATTGAACCGCTTCGGTTTCTTCCTGCTTCTTTTGTCTGAATCCTTTTTGCAAATCAGGTGAGATTGCAATAAGATACGTTGCAACGTGCCATTGCTCTCGCTCATCAATCGGGTTGAACACAGAACGCTCCGCCATGCGTGTCACTGTCTGTACCCATTGTTCCGGCGTGCGTGGTTTCACCAATACCGTTCGTAAATCATGACATTGAACGCATTTTGAAAGTAATACATCGCGCCCAATTTTAAAACTTGCAACGGTTGAAAGTTTTTCCAGTTTCGCATTGGTTGAAAATCCGGCTTTCGGAAGAAGTTTCCTCACACGCTCGATATTTTCTGGACTGAATGCTGTTCCGCCAACAGCACTTCGGTGCAAATATACTTCTTTTAATGCAAACGGCACCGATAAACTAATCAACAAGAAGGTACAAATAAATAGCCCTGTACCGAGAAATGGAACCAACGTTGATTCGAGATGCTTAAAGAACCGGACAATTGCGACCTTCACGATGATGAGAACTCCAATCGTGAGTCCGAATATCAGGTGAGCAACCGTTCGTGCTGGAAATTCAATCTCGTAACTCCACAACCGTGGAAGCATTTGCGCCATCAGATAAAGATAGATTGCCGCGTACGTATATCCGATGAACCGATGAAGCAACATCAATCGCGTCGGTGCAGTACTTTTCAACTTCTCATGGTCGAAGGGGAATCCCCAAAGATAAAACATGAGAAACGTGCTTGCCGCGCTGAAGGCGAGAAACACGAGACCGAGAATTGCATTACCGAGAGTGTCCATAGTTCACTCCTGAAATAGTATTATAAAGAACAATTATTTGATGATTCAAAAAAATTTACAACTCACCGCGCCTGAACTTTTGGAGAATTTCCCATTTCTCGCGCGTGAGGGTTTTATACATAAACTCCCGCGCTTCTTCCAACCAACGTAATCGTTCAGGAATAGGAATCTTCTGGTACTCTGCTATTTGCTCATCCGTCACAGAATACGATAATGTACCGCGTAGAGTTTTTTGTTTATGCTTTTCCACCTACTCTTTTTAATTGTTGCAATGCTTCAATATCAGATTGATCTATTTTCCTGTCTGCTTTTTCTTTCAACTGAATAAGGTCGTCTAGTGAAATTGTTGGATAACTAACTCCTTCATAGACAATATTATCCCGTCGTACATAACATCCTTCAAAATTCATCGGATGTTCAACAAATAAATCTATAGTTTCAAATTGGTTCTCCTGACGAAAAAAAGAGAAGACAATCATGTTTTTCTCTTTTCTCCAACGATTCCGAGTTTCAGCATTTGCAAAATCTTCAGCCCTAACGGGTAATCGTGGCACGAAATCCAATGACTTCAAAACTTGTAGGGCTGATCGAACATTCTGCTCATCAAAATCTATCATTAAATCAATATCATACGTCATGCGCGGAATGCCTTGTAAATTAACCGCCACTCCGCCGACTATTAAATATTTGACTCCCGCGATGTTAAGAGCATGTACAACTTCTTTATAAAACACTTATCACCTTTTACCTACAACCTAACACCTCTCAAGAAAATCCCCAATTCTCAATACTGTCTCTTCATCAAACTGCTTCCCAAGAATCTGTAGTCCAATCGGCAAACCCTGATGGTCATTTCCGCAAGAAAGCGAGAGACTGGGAATGCCCGCGAGATTTGCTGAGACGGTGTAAATATCCGAGAGATACATTTGTAACGGGTCTTCCATTTTCTCACCGAACTTAAATGCGGTTGTTGGTGAGACGGGAGTTATCAGACAATCAACATCTTTGAACGCGTTGTCAAAATCCTGTTTGATGAGACGGCGGACCCGCTGTGCTTTTCGATAGTACGCATCATAGTAACCTGCAGAAAGAACATACGTGCCGAGCATGATGCGGCGTTTCACTTCCTGACCGAATCCTTCGCTCCGGGATTTGACGTACATCGAAGGTAAATCTATTGCATACGGTGAACGATAACCATAGCGCGCTCCATCGTAGCGAGCAAGATTGGATGATGCTTCTGCCGTTGTAAGAATATAATAGACTGCAATCGTGTACTCCGTATGCGGGAGTGAAATTTCTTTGACTTCCGCACCGTGTTGTTTGAGCAATTCAACTTTTTGCATGATGGCATTTCGGATTTCCGCATCAAGCTCATCGGCGAAATATTCTTTCGGAAGTCCGATGCGAAGTCCCTGTACATTGCCGGTGAGTTTTTCAAGATAATTCGGAACGGGAATGTTTGCCGAGGTAGAATCGCGTTCATCATGGCCGGCAATCACATTCAACACATGTGCAACATCCCGAACGCAGGAAGCGAACGGACCGATTTGATCAAACGAGGAAGCGAACGCGACAAGTCCGAAACGGGAAACGCGTCCGTATGTTGGTTTCAATCCTACAATTCTGCAAAATGATGCAGGCTGACGAATAGAACCGCCAGTATCAGAGCCAAGCGATGTTCTTGAAAGATTCGCCGCAACAGCAACTGCCGAGCCTCCGCTGGAGCCGCCGGGAACGCGCGTTTCATCAATCGGATTCAACACGACACCGTACGCGGAGTTTTCCGTTGATGAACCCATCGCAAATTCATCCATGTTCGTCTTGCCGATGATGATTGCATCTGCATCCTGCAACTTCTTCACAATGGTTGCATCATACGGCGAAATAAAATTCTCAAGAATCTTTGAGCCGCATGTTGTTGGATGTTCTTTGATGTTGATGACATCTTTAATGGCAATGACCATTCCGGCAAGTTGTCCCGCAGTGTTGTTGGAAAGTTTCTTGTCTACTGCACGCGCTCGCTCCATTGCCAGTTCAGCAAAGAGAGAACGGAAAACATTCAGATGACGCTTTTGTTCAATTTGATTGAGATACGATTCGGTGATTTGCTCACACGTCGTTTCTCCATTACGTAGTTGCAGTTGGAGTGAATCGAAGGTATTCAAAGGAGATATAAAAATTCCTGCCGCGGTAAGAACTCCGACTTCTTCACTTTTGAAAAAGAAAAATAATTATCAGAAGTAAAAGGTTCTGTTAAGAGCAGAAGTGAACGAGTTCTTTTGTACTATAAATTATCCGGCGTTCTTCTCATCGAGTTTCTTCGAGTCGGTAGCGGGCTTTTCCAATTCATCCTGAACTTCGCGGGATGCTTTCCGGAATTCACGGATTCCCTTCCCCAAACCTTGGGCGAGTTCGGGAATTTTCTTCGCTCCGAAGAAAATCAAAACAATAAGAAGAATTAATATTATTTCACCGGTTCCAATATTTGGCATCGTTATTTCCTTTCAGCAAATTCAAGTTGTTGAGCCGCCTCATTGACGCCAAGATGGGCAAGCAACGAAGCGAAAATTTTTTGTCCGTCGGTCGGACCTAACGCCGGGTCGGCGGCACGCTCGGGGTGCGGCATCAATCCCATGACGTTTCCAAGTTTGTTTACTATCCCTGCAATGTTCGTTGTCGAGCCGTTCGGATTTGATTGTTTCGTTATCGCTCCGTCCGGTTCGCAATAGCGGAAGAGGATTTGTTTGTTCGCTTCCAATTCTTGCAGAGTGACGGCATCAACATAATAATTTCCCTCGCCATGTGCAATTGGGATGCTGAGAACTTCTCCTGCTTTGCATTGATTTGAAAACATCGTTTCTGCGTTTTCCACTCTCAAATTGATAAATTTGCAGACAAATGTGAGTTGTTCATTCCTCAGCAACGCACCGGGAAGAAGTCCCACTTCACATAAAATCTGAAAACCGTTGCAAATACCGATGACTGTTCCGCCGCGATTGGCAAAGTTAATAACTTCTTTCATAATGGGAGAGAACCGAGCAATCGCTCCGCACCGGAGATAATCGCCGTACGAAAATCCACCGGGAAGAATCACCACATCCACATCTTCAAGCGACGAGTCTTTATGCCAGAGAAACACAGTCTCCTGATTGTAGATATGTTTCAGAGTGTGGTACGCGTCGTGGTCGCAGTTGGAACCCGGGAAAACGATGATACCGAATTTTGGTTTCATATCTTTAGTTGACGGTTGACAGTTCGTGGTTGAATGGTACTTGGTACTTTGTTCTTAGTACTTTGTCATTTGCCTACGGCTTGTAGAGTCAATAGTCATTGGTCATTCGTATAACGTTTAACAGATAACATTTTTACTTTTGACTTTTGATTTTTTACTTTTGTTTACAACTTGTAGAGAATTGACATTTAGATCTGAGTGACGACGAAGTGAAAATCCTCCATCACCGGATTTGCAAGCAATTTTTTGCACGCTTGCTCAACCGTTTGTTCGGCTTGTTCTTTTGTTGAACTGTTGAGTGTCATCTCAACAAACTTTCCGATGCGGACTTCGGAGACATCATTCATCTCCATGCTTTCGAGTGCGTGATGAATTGCTTTCCCCTGCGGGTCAAGAATTGATTGACGGAGCGTTATTGATATTTTTGCTTTGAACACGTTCAATCCTCAGACATCAATACTTGTCAAATCGTTTTCATCTGCCTCGCGTTGTGCGGCAGGACGAAGCGCAGAACGAACCGCCTGAACGACAAACCGTATCGGACCGGTTATTACATACGCTACAAAAATCGGGAAGATTGCCTGTCCGAGCGAAGAAATCATCGCAGAAAGGGCGAGCATGGAAAGTGCGAACCGCCAGGGATGCTGTGAAATTCCGCGACGGGAAAACTTTGGCGCCGCATCATACTTAAATGTACTGACCATCAGAAGTGATAGTCCAACCGAGAGCGGAGCGAGAATCTCCGCGCTGAATCCGGTTAATCCGTTCGTGCCTTTGTAATAGGTGAGAATAAACGAGGCAATCATGATTGCCGTGGCGGGAGTCGGCAAGCCGCGGAAATAATCTTTATCATACCCGATAAGTTGAACGTTGAACCGGGCAAGCCGCATTGCCGCCATCACCATCGGCATTGCGCTGATGAGAACTCCCCAACTGCCGAGTGTTTGCAAATGAATATTATAGATGAGAAATGAAGGAGCAACTCCGAACGAAACGACATCGGCGAGAGAATCGAGTTCGACTCCAAAGTCGCTTGAAGATTTGGTGAGGCGCGCCATCAATCCGTCAAGACTATCAAAGATGGCGGCGATGATAATGAACCATGCGGCGTTGGTATAATTTCCTTCAAGCGTAAAAATCAAAGAAAGAAAACCGCAAAACATGTTCAACGTGGTGAACAAACTTGGAACTACTGCTCGTGTTATTCTCATGCTAAACCTTGTTCTTGTTGTACAACTGTTTGTTATTGTTCCGAAGTTGGCTTCGGAGTAAATGTTGCAAGCACTGTTTCGCCTGCAACAACATGTTCGTTCAACTTCACATTGATGTGTGTGCCTTTCGGCATGATGACATCAACGCGGGAACCGAACTTAATCATGCCGAACCGCTCACCCATCACTGCCAATTGTCCGACCGTAATCGGGGCGACAATTCTCCGGGCAACCGCTCCGGCAATCTGTTTAAAAAGTACTTTGTAACCGTTGCTTTCAACACCGATATGCGTTCGTTCGTTCCGTTCTGAGGATTTATCTTCAAATGCCACAAGGTACTCGCCATGAATATACCGAAAATATCCGACTTTGCCGGAAATGGGAAACCTATTCACATGCACGTTCAGCGGCGACATGAACACGCTGACCTGCACGGCGTCGCACTTCAAATATTCATCTTCAAAGAATTCTTTGATGAGAACAACTTTTCCATCGGCAGGAGAAACAACGATGGTATTTCCGGAAGGTGTTGTTCTGTCGGGGTCGCGGAAGAAATTCAAAACAAAAACAGTTGCAAGTCCGACGAGGGAAAAAATGATAGTGCGTATCACGCCACTTTGCGTGAAGAATAATGTCGCGGCGAAAATGAGAACTGCAATAATAAAGAACTTGACGAAGACGTCAAGCCCGTAATGTGTAAGCACAGCGCGCGTTAAATTTTCAATGAGGGACGGTCGAGCAGTTCCGTATAGCCCACTTCTGCATCATCACCGTTCAC
>JACPVN010000570.1 GCA_016191715.1 Ignavibacteriota bacterium
TTCATGATGCGCATCTCCGCTCTTGTCTGGAGATGTTCCGCGTCCAACGTATTCAACGCGCCGAGAAAATGATTAAAAAATTAAACGCGATGAATATTCCGATTACGGTGAATGATGTCATGGAAAAAGCGGCGAACGGTGTTGTGTGTCGTCCGCATATCGCGGAGGTGTTGGTAGAAAAACAATTCGTTCCATCGTACAATGAAGTGTTTAATAAATACATCTATGATAACGGTCCCGCGTATGAAAAGAAACAGGACTTTCCGCTTGAGAAAGCAGTCGAAGTTATTTCCCGTGCAGGCGGGTTATCGTTTCTTGCTCACCCGGGAAAGTTTTTTTCTGAAAAAGAATTGTTTAACATCATCAAAACAGGAATTGACGGAATTGAAATTGTCCATCCCAGCCACAATCAGGAAACTCAGCAATATTATCGGGGAATTGCAAACGAATACTTCTTGTTAGAAAGCGGCGGTTCGGATTTTCATGGCGGCTTACGCGGCGATGATAGACACTTCGGACAGGTCGGAATTCCGCTTTTGGCTGTCGAACGAATGAGACAGCAGTTACATCAAAACAAAATAATGTAGTCAGTGAAAGAGACAATATGGCAAATATTATAGAAGGAAATCTGACGGCAACACCATTCCGGTTCGGAATTGTTGTCAGCCGGTTTAATGAATTTATTTCAGGGCGATTGCTCGATGGCGCGCTTGATTGTTTGACGCGTCACGGCGTAAAAGAAAATGCTGTTGATGTTGTGCGTTGCCCCGGCGCGTTCGAAATTCCACAGATTGCGCTTCAACTTGTGCAGAGCGAAAAGTACGACGCGGTGATTTGTCTCGGTTGTGTTATACGAGGCGAGACGCCGCACTTTGAATACATTGCAAACGCAGTGAGCGCAGGCATTAACCGCATCGCATTGACATCACAAACGCCGGTCGTGTTCGGTGTTCTGACAACCGACTCGCTCGAACAAGCAATCGAACGGGCAGGCGCGAAAAGCGGAAACAAAGGTTGGGAATCAGCACTTGCCGCTATCGAACTCGCCGACGTCTTCAAAAAATTATCCAAGAAAAAATAATGAATCTTGTTACGCACGATAGATAACACGTAGTTCACAAATTCATCGTCATTCTGAATTCCCGATTTTTGGGGTGAAGAATTCCAACACGGTTGGAACTCTCGTTCTTCATGTTCAGGGTAATTCAGAATTACACACGATTGTATTTTTAGAACTTTCGAATAATGAAAACCAACTTCTGTTAGCGTACAATGAAACACTCTTTTTCCTCCAATCTTCTGCGTTCCGCCAACGCAATTCTCTTCTTCATTCTGTTTGTTGAAGTTGCTTCCGCCGGCAACGTCGGAAAATGGAAAAACTACACTTCTAAAAAAGAAGTGAGAGATGTCGTCGTACAGGATGATGTTGTCTGGGCGGCAACAAGCGGCGGACTTTTTTCTTATCATCTTTCCGAAAAATCATTCAGGCAATTCACCACCTCCGAAGGTTTACGCACTATTGATTTGACAGCAATTACCGCCGATGAAAGCGGAATCATCTGGATCGGCACATCGAACGGATTTGTTCATTCGTACAATCCCGTTCGCCGCGAATGGAATTATATTGCAGCAATTTCCTCGATGACGGATGAACCAACGAAGAGAATTAATTCCTTTATTGTTTCGGGAGATTCGTTGTTCATTCTTTCCGATATCGGAGTAAGCATACTATCTATTTCGCGAATGGAATTCGGAGATTCGTATCGCCGCTTCGGAACTTCACCGCAACTTGTAGGCAAGGTCAATGCATTTGAACTCTTCAATAATAAATTCTGGGTGGGAACAGCAAGCGGAATTGCTTCAACGCCGATGACAAATCCGAATCCTTCCGAACCAAACGTGTGGCAGGTAATGAATAGCGGATTACCTTCGACTACAGTAAACGATTTGCTTCTCTATCATGATACACTGTTCGCGGCAACAAACTCCGGTTTGGCTTTTCTCAATGGAACAACATGGCAGTCAGTTCCTGAGATGACAAGAAGAACAATTCTCGCTCTGTCAAAAAATTTTCATCTCGGAACGACGCCATATTCTCCCGCCTTGTATTGCATCACATCAAATGAATTATGGAAATATGAAGGCGGTTCTTCTGTGAGAATATCTTCCTTCACCTCGAACATTTCATCATTAACTTCGGAAGGTGTCATCGGTACTGTCAGTAACGGCATCACTATGGTCTCGCGCAATGCCACACTCCCGCCGACACCGACCTGGGAAAACATTATTCCGCCGGGTCCGCCGCTCAATAAATTTGTCGGAATGGCAGTTGATGAACAAAGTGTATTCTGGTCGGGAACAGGAACCGCAAGCGGGGAAGGATTCGTCAGTTTCGATGGCGATACATGGCATACGTTTGCTCCGCACACACTGCCTTCGCTCGGGAATGCCCGGTATGCGTATCAAATAGATATCGGAAGCGACAACTCGAAATGGATCAGTATGTTCGGAGAAGGAGTTGTTCATCTCAGCGCGAACAATTCAGTCGAGCATATGTTTAATACGACAAACGGACTAACCTATACAGAAAACCCTCCGAACAATCAATCGTTTGTTGTTGTGGCCGGAGTAGTGGTTGATAGAAATGGTGATGCGTGGATTAACATCCGCTCCGGCGCTGATAGAAATATGCTTGCCATTTATTCACCTCGCACCCAACGTTTCCGGTACGCACAATATCCGACCGGCACGAAACTTCCTATCCTGACCAATATCATCATGGATACTTACGGCACAAAATGGTTCACCTCGTTATCACTGACAGAAAACAACTCTCCCGGATTAGTTTTTTTTGATGAAACAAAACGGCTCGCGCGGAGAATCAATGCAGAGACAGGTTGGGGCATCATCACGAAAGACCGGGACGGACTAACTGACAACGAAGTTACTGCCGTTGCGATTGATAACGACGGGAGTTTATGGGCCGGGACAAATCAAGGAATAAATATTATTGTTGACCCGACTGTGCCGTATCGTATTCTTCCGTATCATCCGTTGAGCGGCAAACGGGTGAACGATATTCTTGTTGACCCGCTCAATCAAAAATGGGTTGCAACGGAACAAGGCGTCTATCTCTGGTCGCCGGACGGAACGACGGTGATAGAACATCTCACGGTTGAATCAACACAAGGGAAACTACCTGATGACCGAGTTTCCTCTATAACAATGGACAGAAACACAGGAACGATCTATTTCGCGACAGAAGCGGGACTTGCAACGTTGACTACTCCTGCCGTTGCGCCGCTTTCTTCATTCGATGAATTGAAACTATTTCCCAATCCGTTCCTCCTTCCATCTTCAAGCGAACTGACCATTGATGGACTTATCGAGGGTTCGACAATTAAAATATTTACCATGTCCGGCAATCTTATAAAAGAGATTTCCACTCCCGGCGGCAGAGTAGGATTTTGGGACGGCTTGGATGAGGAAGGAAATCCTGTTACAAGCGGAGTGTATATCGTTGTGGGGTTCTCCAAAGACGGAAGCGCCGTTGGTAAAGGCAAAGTAGCGGTGGTAAGAAAATGATGCAAACGGAACCAAGTTGTGTTCTCGTCATCATCAATTACCAAACACCCGATTTAACTCTGCGGGCGTTCAACTCATTTCATACCTTCTATCCAAACTTTCCGGTAATTCTTGTTGACAATGGCTCGAGAGACAACAGTCAGTCGCTTTTGACCGAACTGCAACAGAAACACCCCGACCAGATTTCAGTAATACACTTACCAAAGAATATTCATCATGGACCGGCGATGCATACAATGCTTCATCACGGAGATTCAAAGTATGTTTTCTTTCTTGACTCAGAGTGCGAAGTATTCCGTGAAGGATTTATCGAACAAATGCTCGAACTTGCAAAACGTGAGGAGAAGGTACTTGCAGTCGGAAAGAAAATATTCATGAACAAGCGCGGGTTTGATGTTGAAGAATCAGCGGATACCATTCCATACATTCGTCCGTTTTGTATGCTCGTTCATCGGAGGAACTACCAACTACTTCCGCCGTTTCAGAAACATGGAAGTCCCTGTTTACAAACTATGCGCGAAGCAGGAAAGAAAAACTTCTCGTTACTGCATTTCCCCGTTCTTGAGTACGTCCAACATACAGGACGAGGAACAGTCAATCGGTTCGGCTATCAATTAGGAATGAGGGACAAATTCAACTATCTGCTACATCGGCTGGGAGTGTAGAAAGGATGAAAACTTCCATTGGTTTTCCGTTTAGAGTTTTGTATATTTATTCCTCATTTCAATAAAATTTCAACATAATTAGCGCCAGTAGCTCAACTGGATAGAGCATCAGCCTACGGAGCTGAGGGTTAGGGGTTCGACTCCCTTCTGGCGCACGAGAAAAATGGCTTCCCCGAATGGGAGAAGCCATTTTTTGTTTTCTTACTTTTTCATTCAACATCGGAAGAGAAAAATCTTACCATAGATAACCACTCAGGTTACAATCCACTCTCTTAATTTTTTACTTGCCTTTCATCATTTTTTCCCCTACATTCACGGCATGGAGAACGGGGTGTTCTTTGTTTTTTTTATCATTACGAATTACATAGTGGTTCTTTCGTTTCGACATACTGTTGATCAATGTCTTGCCGCAGTTCTAATTTCCTGCTTTTTTTACAATGCAGGAATGAGCCAGCGAGGTGCGTCCGTTTCTACCCAATTTCTTGAACCGGCGGAGTTTTCGGAAGATTGGAGATGGGTGCATTTTACTTCAGAGTCGGGATTGCCATCGAATGTCATTTACCAAATCTACGAAACATCCGATAGTACGATTGGGGTTGCCACTCCTTCCGGTCTTGCTTCGTTTGATGGTTTTCAGTGGAACTTATTAGGTCATCAACATTTCTCTCTACGGGGAGAATTTCGTGACGGAATACTCGGATTGTCGGGTGATTCGCTCTTTCTCCTTTCTCATCAAAATGGGATTCGGTTCTTATTGAAAAATGTAAGAACAGGGTTTCCTCTCTCATCAGATTCGATTATTATATTGAGAAATGGAAAACTTGAGACGCTTCTCTTTGATGCTTTCGGAACATTTCAAATTCATGAAGTAAAATCTCCAAACAATGTTAATAACCTTTTTCAAACTCGTCTTGGAACTCTTTGGTTAGAAACCGAAAAGACAGTTTATCGTTTGAGCGATGAAACGTGGGTGCCTGTCCTTACTTCTGTTCATGGTGATTTCACACTTGGTGGTGGAATGGGACGTGCATTTACTGTCGTGGAGAATCAAGATGGTTCCGGACTTCTCTATATTACACGTCCGCATCAAATGCAGGGAATATGGGAATGGGAGAAGAACGCTTTACCAAAACGCGCCGCATCGGAAAAAACGGAAGTGCTGAAAGCGATGGATATCAGTCCGGAGGGTGATGCGATTGCGGTCTACCGTCCCGATGTAGTACGCTATCGTTCCAACGGAATTTGGCGGACAATCAATCTTGAACAGTTTGGTATCAATGATATTATCTCTGTTCGATTTCGCTCAAACGGAGATTTACTGATTGGAACAGGGCATGGATTATACCGTTACAGCAGTGCGCCATCGCGCTGGGAGTCAGTACAGCACCCGCCGCCCGATTTAAGGAATTCTGTCAACGAACTTCTCATTGCGAAAGATTTTTCTCTATGGATTGCCACGGGATACGGAATTGAACATCGTCTGCCGGATGGAACATATTCATACATCAATCAAATTGATTCCGTTCACCTGTATGCATTAACAGGACTTGCTGAAGATAACGCAGGGAATATTTGGATTTCAAGCGGCTCAGGATTCCCCGGTGCATTTCTCTGGAATGGAAAAGAGTGGAGACATGTTGATATCGGTGAACATCCTAAACAGGTTGCCATTCATAAAATTCGAAAAGACCGTCAAGGAAATCTCTGGTTCTTGGGGATTGGAATACAACCGCGTATGTTTTCAAAAGACCAACCCGGCGCATTTCTTCTTCAGAACGGTACATTTATTCCATGGGGAGAAAAACAAGGATTGCTTCATGGTCGTGTGTACTCCTTTGCAGAATCGTACGATGGTTCACTCTGGTTTGGGACGATCAATGGACTGTGTCGCTGGAGACCAACATTCAACCCCGCGAAGGGAAACGAATCCATTTCACACGAAAACCCCCACCGGGTTCCCGAAGAAGGTACCTGGACATACTGGACAAAGGAAAACGGATTTTTAGGCGACCGGGTGTTTTCCCTAGCAACGGACAGGGCGAATCGTGTCTGGTTCAGCGAGTTCGGCTCAGGACTCAGTTTGGGATACGTTGATGAACATGATTCTCTTCACTACATTCCTCCTGCATCAGGAATAGAGTGTGAATACATTTTTGACATGTTCTGTGATATTTCCGGGGTAATGTGGTTTGCAACGAATACAGGATTGTACAATTATTGGAACAACATCTTTCTGAGGTATGATTCAAAATCCGGGTTATCGCATAATGAATTGTTTGCACTTTTTCCCACAAGCGATAAGATCTATGTCGGAACTCAAGGAAAAGGGTATGCAATGTTTGAACCTGTTGTATCGCTCCCGCTCCATCCCAAAATTATCTTCGATGAGACTGTTATCGAAGAACAAAATGTTCACATCCGATGGAAGGCGTATGCACATTGGGGGGAAATTCCACCGTCTGAAATATTTACGCGCTATTCATTAAATAGCGAGGAATGGTCGGGCTGGGAAAAACGGAATTCCGTCTCGCTCAATAAGTTACCTCCCGGAAAATACACGATTCAGGTTCAGGCAAAAGGGCTTTTCGGGCAGTATAATTTGAACGGTGTTCAGACTTCATTCTCGGTTCTACCGCCATACTATTACCGCCCTCTCTTTGTTATTCCCGTGACCGTTCTCGCATTATCGGTTCTTTCTCTTGGCGTCGCTCTTCATCTCCGTAGAAGAAAGCATGTGAAAGAGTTGATTGCGAGTGAATCAAAGTTTCGCGGCGTCACACAACTGACTGCTTCCGCCATCATCATCTTTGATGATGACCTCCGGATTATTTTTGTGAACGAAGGCGCGGCAAAACTCACCGGCTATCAGCAGTTGGAATTATTAAAGATGAAGTTTACCGATGTACTCCATCCCGACATTGTTCCTTCGTTTCGACATGAAGAAGAACATCGCAAAGGAGATTCCGTCCGACCGCACAGACGGGAAATAAAAATACGAACAAAAAAAGGCGAGGAACATTGGTTAGACTTAACGTATGGCTGGGTTCGCTTTCAGGAACAGATGGTTACGATGGCAACTGCTTTTGACATCACAGAGAGAAGGCAAGCCGAAGAATCATTGCGCACAAGCGAAGAACGATATCGTTTGGTTTCAGAACTGATGTCTGATTATGCGTACTTGGACAGAGTGGAACCGGACGGGAAGTTTATACCACTCTGGCTTACGGAATCGTTTTACAAACTGACAGGATACACGCCGGAGGAATCCATGAGGTACGATTTCATTGAACGCTTTGTGCATCCGGAAGACGTTCCGATTATCGTTGACGGGATTCAGAAATCACTACATGGACAAACAGCACGCTATGAAGTTCGCATCTTCAAGAAAGATGGAACGATGCGATGGCTCTCGAACGAAGTCTCTCCGATGTGGGATAACAAAAACGAACGAGTGACTCACATGTACGGCGCCGCCCGCGATATCACCGAACGAAAACAGGATGAAGAACGCTTACGTGCGCTGACAAAAGAACTCAGCGAAACGGAAGAGCGGGAACGACGACGCATGGCGAATTTCCTTCATGACATCATCGGTCAGGCGCTGATTCTCTGCAAACTGAAGACCCGTTCGTTGCATCATAAAATCACAACAGAATCGTTGCAGGAGGAACTTGCCGGAATTACATCAATTCTTGACCAATCAATCAATCATACACAAACGCTGACGTTTGATTTATATCCGACCGTGCTGTATCAACAAAATCTGGAAGTGGCAATTTCATGGCTGGCGGAACGGATGCAACAGCAACATGACATTCGCTTCCTGATTGAAGATGACCACATGGCGAAACCATTAGCCGACGAAATGAGGCACATCCTTTTTCAGGCGGTACGGGAAATCTTCGTCAACATCATCAAACATGCAGAAGCGAAGAATGTAACAATAAAATTGTTCAGCGATGGAACCTCCTTCTATATCGGCATCTTCGATGATGGCGTTGGATTTGATACGGACAAGATGCCTGCATCCACCAATGGCGGCGGATTCGGTCTGTTCAACATCCGTCAACGACTTGAAAATATCGGAGGAAAATTGGATATTTCTTCGACTCCCGGAAAAGGAACTCGGGTTACTATTATTGCGCCCCTAAAAGGAAAACAATGATTGTCGGTAACATATTTCTGATTTCTGAATTCTGATTGTAGATTACAGATTACCAATAACTAATGACCAATAACAATTAACCAGTTAATAAATTAACAAATCACCAATTAACTAATCACCAATTAACGAATTAACGAATTAACGAACGACAGATGCCAAAAATATTACTTGCAGACGACCATATCATTCTCCGACAAGGATTACGGAGTGTACTCGAAAAAGAATTCCGGCTCGATGTTGTGGGAGAGGCAAACAACGGACGGGAAGCAATCGAGTTAGTCAAACAACTCAAGCCGGATATTGTCATCATGGATGTTTCGATGCCGGATATGAACGGCGTGGAAGCGACGCGCCACATTACCGCCGAATCGCCGCAGGTAAAAGTGATTGCGCTTTCGATGCACACCGACAAACAATTTGTGTATGATATGCTCAACGCCGGCGCATCCGGATATTTGCTCAAGCAATGCGCGTATGATGAAGTACAACATGCAATCACTACGGTGATGAGAAACAAAAAATATATCAGTCCGGATATTACCGGAGTTGTCATTCAGGATTATGTCGAACAAAAATCTGTGAACCAATCGAAAGAAGCCGACCATCTTACCTCGAAAGAGCGGGAGATACTTCAGATGGTTGCCGAAGGAAAATCAACAAAAGAAATTGCCGTTGTCCTTCATGTCAGCATTCCAACCGTAGAAACTCACCGCCGTAATATTATGGAGAAACTTCAACTCCACTCTGTCGCCGACCTGACAAAATATGCCATTCGTATCGGGCTGACGACGTTGGAGTAAGTCTGTCGCACTAAGGGAGGATTTTGAGGCAATCGGTCAATAACATTCAAATTAAACCGTATTTGACCATTATCTGCACAATCTTACGCACATCTCACCCTTCCTCAAAATTTCATCTCATAAATTTTAAAGCATAAAATCATGGTTTCCATGATACCCTCAGTGGGGCATCCCTCCGTATCTTGTACTAAGATATTTCTGACAATAGAATTAAAAATAGCAGTACATGGAAAACACTCTTTCATCACGACTTTGTTACCCGGACCCGTTTAAGCCGGTGGCAATTGAGTTTACACTTCAGCATTCGGCAGTAGTAACATTATCCATCTCCGACGAATCGGGGAATGAAATAATAAAATTAGTTGATACCCAACAGCATGAGAGCGGTATCCACAAGATAGAATTACGGGAAGGATTGCTCTCGGAAGGATTATACTACTACAGATTACAAGTAGAATTCCCCGGCAAAGGAATCAACGGAAAAACAGAGAGCGTGGTAACGGAAGTGAGAAAGTTTAAAATATGAAAATCATAACCAGAATATATCTCTCCGCGCAGGAAATTCATGACTCACGGATTACTATGGTTCGGGCATCTTGCAAGTCTTGGTACGCGCCAACTATGGGTTGTGGATGGAATGGCGGAGAGAAATTGAATACAAGAAAGTTTAAATCAAAAAAATAAAATACAAAACTATCAGGAAATATTATGAAAACCTTCTTATCTCTTCTTCTTCTACTTGTGTTTTTTGTGCCGTTCACAGACATCTCGGCTCAATACGGCATTCCGAAAATTATTTCTTTCCAGGGAATGTTAACAAGAAACACTGGTAGCCCCGTCACTAACGGAACTTACAAAATTCAGTTTTCTATATACAGTGTGGAAACAGGCGGTACACCACTGTGGACAACAGTGGAGCCGCATCTTGCAGTAAAAACGAAAAACGGTTCTTTCACTACGCTTTTGGGCAATGTATTGCCTGATGCACTAACTAATCCTGCCATAGAACTACCTTTCAACGAACAGTATTGGTTGGAAATGAATGTCAGAGCAAGATTATCATATGGTGAGCCGAATGCTGTAAAGCTCTATCCGCGAATTCGGCTAACCACTTCACCGTACGCGTTTAGTGCACAAGAACTGATGGGTTTTGATTGCATCGTAACCGGTGAATGGGCAACCGCAGGCGGAACCATTAATAGTACGTATGCAGATTTTTCCGTTATAGCCGGTGGAACAAACCATGAGATTACTTCCGATGGAATAAACGGCACTATTGGCGGGGGAGTTAATAACCGAGTAGAAAATGCACAGGGAACAATCAGCGGGGGTCTGGGTAACGTCGTCAGTGGCGAGTATGGAAGCGTTGGTGGAGGAGAGCAAAATGAAGTGAGAAATTCTCATTCGACAATCACCGGTGGATTGGAAAATGTTATCACAGATGAATTGGGCTTTATCGGAGGTGGAATAAATAATAGAATACAATACCTTGTTGGGACACCAGACGGCGCTTCCACAATTGGTGGCGGTGGGGATAATTTAATCTACGGCTCGGCATTTTCATTGATCGGAGGTGGAAGTACTAACACTCTCAAATCAAACTCATCCGCAATTACCGGAGGTGTTGGAAATAGAGTGCTTGAACAGAGTGATAACAGTATCATAGGAGGGGGTGAATCCAACACAATAAAAAGTACACGGGGTGTCATTGCCGGTGGTGCAAACAATACCATTGATTTATCTTCCGCCCGATCTTTTATCGGCGGTGGAACTACCAATACAATCATAAGTCCTCTGTCAACCATCTCCGGAGGTAGTTCAAATATTATCAACGAACCCACTACCGGTCATAGCACAATTGGCGGTGGCTATGGTAATCAAATATTTGAAGGATACGGTGTTATAGGTGGAGGTTCTGCAAATACAATTGAGGCAACTGCACTGAATGGGACTATTGGAGGAGGAGATGGTAATAATATGACTGGCTTCGTAGGAACTATTAGCGGGGGAGAAGGGAATACGTCAGAAGGTGAAGCTTCAACTATTAGTGGTGGCGAATCGAATACTGCCACCGGTGATCACTCTATGATTCCAGGAGGTTTATCGAATACCACAGTCGGTACATTCTCTCTGGCGGCGGGAAGAAGAGCAAAGTCCTTACATGACGGTTCGTTTGTTTGGGCAGACCACACCGATGTTGATTTTCCTTCTACTGGTGCCGACCAATTTCTCATACGTGCAAGTGGCGGTGTAGGTATCGGAACAAATTCGCCAACGAACACACTTCATGTCAATGGTACTGCCCGAATACAGGAACTTCCAACAACAGGAAATCCCACTGATGTTGTAGTTGCAGATGCGGACGGAAAATTGTATCGCGGAACCGGACTTGGCGCCGGCAATGCCGACCCGGAAGATGATTGGGTAGTAAACGGATTATTCATGTCTCCTGTTAGTCAGGTGAAAAAAGTTG
This sequence comes from Ignavibacteriota bacterium, assembly GCA_016191715.1. Taxonomy (GTDB): domain Bacteria; phylum Bacteroidota; class Ignavibacteria; order UBA10030; family SZUA-254; genus FW602-bin19. The sequence goes on from JACPVN010000570.1 coordinate 11,689, forward strand.
GTATCGGCATAGCCAATCCAGATTATGACCTCCATCTCTACAATCCGGATGCGTTGACTCCGACTTCTACACAACTGAAAATTGAGACGGATGATGACGGTGGGAACGCGGAATTGCTACTTGATAGAGGTAGCAATGTCCGAGCCGCACAGATGAAATTTCTCACACAAAACAATACGGTTGACTGGTACGCAGGAATGTTGTACTATGGCGGAAGCGGAACAGACAGGTTTGCAATTAGCAAACATAACGACCTGAATGTAGATGATATGAATACCGGTGGTCGTGAACTCGTTTTAATGAAGAACAGGGTTGGGATTAAAACAATAAATCCCACAAGCACGCTACATATCAATGGTTCTGTCTCAGTGAACATTGTAACAACTTCAAATGATATAACATTAGATGATACTCATCATTATGTTTCATGCACGGGAAGACTCCTCGAAACCCAAATTGTAACTTTACCCCCCGCTTCCTCGGCGCCGGGTCGCGAATACCTTATCAAAGGGTCAGACCTTCATTCAGTAGTAATTCATTCGAATGGTGGCTTGATAGATGGACAAACTACCAAAGAAATAAACAACGATAACACCGAGCATCTAATCAGCGACGGTACTAATTGGATAAGTTTCTTGTGGTAAACCCAAATATTCAACACAATCAAAGCGAAGTTATAAAAGGTAATCATATGAAAACAAACTATTCAATATTGATATTGTGTACTTTTACAATCTTATTTGCATCTTCATTAGCGCAAACCCAAACATGGTACACAATCGGTTCAGGCGCTTCCTCCGATACTTCGGGCGAATACACTCTGACTTCATCCGTTGGGGGCATCGCTTATGCAGATACATCGGATTCAGCATACAGTCTCGCATCGGGATACTTCCAGGGGCTCGAAGCATTATCAAATGAAAATACCGTGGTAACGTTTCAACCGGAAGCAGGTTGGAACTTACTTTCTCTTCATGCGGCGTTCCGCGAAATGAAAAAGGATTCAGTATTTCAAACAGCAGTGAGTTCCGCGTATGAATTTAACGAAGGATATCGGATTAAGGATACGCTGGAAATCGGGAAGGGATTCTGGATAAAATTTGATACTGCTTCTCTCCTGTCGTTGTCCGGTTTTATGACAGAAGAAGAAACGATTGCCGTGAACGACCGATGGAATATCGTTGGCTCAATTACCACCAGTATTGCCTCGGGAACAATTACTGCGCTCGGAACTTCCGTGGTTTCAGACTATTATTCATTTTCGAGCGGAACCGGATACCTCGCCGAAGATTCCATTCTTCCCGGAAAAGGGTATTGGGTAAAAGTTAACGGGAGTGGGAAATTAGTTATGAAAGCAGGAAGTTTTCTAGAAAATACATCCATTTCTCCTGCCGCGATGAAAAAGACAACCACCACTCGTTCAATTTCCTCCCTGTTGAAGGAACAGGAAAATATTCATTATTTATCAATCACCGATGTAACAGGAAGTGAACGTACATTATATTTTTCCGGAAGTCGAACGAAGATTGATCCTAAAACTACCGAACTTCCCCCATCGCCTCCTTCCGGTTTGGATGTCCGTTTTACTTCAGGCAGACAATTTGAATCGCCTGGTGGAAATGAAACAGTCCATACTTCTTCAATTCGAATTTCGAATGCACAGTATCCGGTTACCGTTCGGTGGGATGCTGTACAAGAAGAGAGTAACTATCAATTCAAACTTACTACTCCCGAAACGTCTTCAAAAGATATTCCTCTTAAAGAACAGGGAATTATAATTCTGGAAAATGAAGACCAACAACTCAATCTTATCATCGGATCAGGTGTTGCCGAATTGCCAAGAGAGTTTGCTGTTCAACAGAATTATCCCAATCCCTTCAATCCATCAACTGTTATTCGGTATCAGTTACCTGTTAATAGTTATGTTACACTCAAGGTCTATGACGTTTTAGGAAGAGAGGTTGCAACACTTGTGGATGGAATGGAAGACGCTGGATATAAGACGCAGGAATGGAATGCGAGTTCGGTGTCAAGCGGAATTTACTATTATCGAGTAACCGCTCAGGGTTCAGAAGAAAACGTTTGGAATGACGTGAAGAAGATGATGCTTCTTCGGTAAATATATTAATCATAAAAAACAAGAATGAAACAATTGATTGGAAAATATTATGAACAGATTCTTTTCATATTACTTGGACTTTCAATGGAAAAAAATTCTTTATTTCTCATTGATGTCAAAACTTTTATTTTTCTTAGAAGTTAATGCGCAAACCAACTTAGTAAGGAACCATAGTTTTGAGAATTATTCTCAATGCCCGAGTAACCAAGGACAGATTAACCGGGTTTATAGATGGGGGTCTCCAAATACTGCGACACCAGATTATTTCAATACGTGTGTAAGAGTGAGTATAGACCTTTCTTTTTTTTATGCACATGTTCCCATAAATTATTTCGGGTCCCAATATCCTAGAACAGGTAATGGCTATGTGGGTATCATCTCTTATTATAGCAATTCCGAATGGAGGGAGTATATACAAACAGAATTACGCTGCCCCCTTTTACGCAATACAACATATTATGTCGAATTTTTTGTAACGCTGGCAAGCGGTAGTAAATATGCTACAGATGACTTAGGTGTATATTTTTCCAAGACACCTATACAGTATAACAACACCGTTCATATATCATACACACCTCAAATTACTAACCCAGAGGGGAATGTAATAAATAATACTAGTCAATGGACGATTATTTCCGGTTCATTTGTTGCAACTGGAGAAGAAAAATATATGATTATAGGAAATTTCAAGAGTGATGCAAACACAACGGTAAGCAACCTTAGTGCGGGAGTTCGCGAATATGCCTATTATTATATTGATGATGTGACTGTTCGTCCTACCGGTGACTTACCCTATGGGGTATCCGATATTTCCATCTGTAGCAATAAGCAATCACAGATAACAGCCTTTGGCGGTACTTCATATTTGTGGACTCCGTCAACTGGCTTATCGGATACCAGGGTAGCCAATCCGATGATCACTCTCAAGAATACGGGAACAACCCCGGTGACGAAAACTTACTATGTTACTATTACTTTACCTAATGGCTGTAAAATAATAGAAGATGCTCTTGTCCTTGTTTATCCTGCACCCAAAATAGCAATTGTTACAACTGATAATATCTGCGATGGAAAATCAATTACGTACGCAAATGATTTTAATGAATCCGGAACAATCTATACTTGGAGTTTTTCAGAAGGTTCTGTTTCTACGTTTATAAATTGGGGTAACAGTTGCGATGTGGAGTGGAATTCATTCAACGGCGGCAAAGTGTATCTCACCGCAACCAATCAATATGGTTGTTCTACGAAAGATTCGTTCGTTGTCAAACCATGTCCGCTTCCTAAACTACAAACCATTCGTTGGCCCATCCCTAAACGGGAAACACCGACTCAGGCGGCTCCAGATATTCAAGGAATAGCAAGAGACGGTCATACGATTTATTTTACTGAAATGGGAAAACAGACTATCGGTAAACTAAAAACTTCTGCAACTTGTTCAAAGGCAA
>JACPVN010000044.1 GCA_016191715.1 Ignavibacteriota bacterium
AGTGGGGAAAAGTGCAGTTTTTATGTTCGTTGCAGTAATTACAGGCAATGAAACCATGTTCCATTTATCATGAACCAAAAGTATGTTAAACTGGAACCGTAAACATCCACCTGTGGAAGGTGAAAATTCCGGTGGCGCTCCATTCTTACTTGCAAAGAGCCATTTACCACCGGAAGAATCTGCTTGCATTCCGACTAAAGCCGTTGTATCTAATCCGTTTACACCGGCATTGATGTATTGAAATTCAATTGTATTCTGACACTTGCTTATGACTGTTCGAACGGTAATTTCATCAGGGAAAACACCATCATTAGTGAACATGCCTAATGAATCCCATTCAACCATGAATGTGCAACTATCGTTTCGATAATAAATATTACCGTACTGTGCAGTTGAATCTCCAATAATCAAATCATTCCAAAACGGGGCAACAAAATTTCTTGGCATCCATGAATCCGCCTGTAAGGTATCAGAACGATTCTCATAATTTTCTTGTGGGAATGTCCAACTTGCTGTGTAGAAACGATTCGCGTTGACATCCAAAGTCTCTGTCGCAGTTTCCGTAAGCGCGAAAGCGCCGTTGACACCAACCCAGGCATAACGTACCTTCGAATTGCCGAAACTGAAATCGAAACCTAAATCAAATGGTCCGGCAGTTCCGTCATCCATATCATTTCGTGCGACAGTGTCTGGTTTCAAAAAGAAAGCGGAGGTATCAATTGCATGAAACGCGGTATCTCTATCAATGAAGGAACAATCTCCGGCAGATTGAACTACGGTAAGATTCGTTGAAGGATCAACAATGCGATAACTTGAAGGTGCATTGAACGTTTCCATACCGCGAACATCAACTGCCTTAAAATTATAGATAATTGTAGAACCTGCTGGGTAGCCGGGAAGAGTTCCCAAAAATGAATTTCCACCAAAACCGGATAGTTCAACCGGAGTTTTGGGAACACCATCAACAGAATATTCAATGATTACACTTGCAACTTCTGCACTGTCAGGAAATTCCGGGTCACAATCTTCCACTTCAACAGAAACTTCTCTTGGTGAAGTTGAAGTCGTATGACCAAGTTCACTTATACTTAGAATTTTTGGAGGGAGATTCGTTGTCACGGTCATCGTGTACCAAATGAGGTTATGAAAATCTCCGCGGGCTACCCAACCTTTGCATGCAAATCCTGCCTGGAAAGTTACAACATGTTCGTAAAACTTCCAGTTGTGCGTTAATGTATCCGGGATTCCATCCGCCAAGTCTAAATCACTTGTCGCGAATCCGGTGTTCCTTTGAGTCTCACCACTGCAAATTTCACCGTGTTGTCCACTTATTCTAAAAGTAATAAGAATATGGTCACCGATATTTTTTTGAACAGGAATCGGAAGGTCAGCCATTCTTGCATAATGAATTGTATCTGCTTGTATTTTATATGGAAAGCCACCAATTCCCCAAATTTCTGTCCCGAATGGAACATACGATGGATTGGGACCTTGAACAGTCGAAACCCACAGAGGCGAATCCGGATTATCTGCATCTTCAGGAAATGCCGCTACGCCATTATCCTGATCTGCTGTAGGTGCATCAAAGTATCCCCAACAGGTGCTTGAACTTGGCGCCGGATAACCATCGAAACCCGGTCCGTGACCTTGATAAACATTTGACTCGTGAATTCTCAAATACATGGTTGAATCTGCAACACATACTTGAGTTGATGTGTACCAAAACACTGTGTCTATCGTTCCGCTTGCCGGAAGTGTAAACCAAGCGCCGATAACATCTTTGTGGAAACCAATGTGTCCACCGGTGAGTGGATATTGGTTTGGACTGAAACCGAATGTTCCTTGATTGGAACATGCGAAGTTTTCATAATCAATTTGTGCTTGCTTCGCCGCGAATGCCGCGCTTTCTCCTTTTTTCAAAGGAATGACATCGCCATAAGGTGTAACAAGCAAACGTTTCTGAGAAAAAACGAATTGTGGAAGAATTATTAAAAGAATAAAGAATAAAAATAGTAGCCGACTTTTCATACCGACTCCATAAAATAATAAAACAATGTGGTGGATTAGGGATTTAGAACAATGCAATGATAAGATATTTCCTTGAGATTATCAATTAGAAATGAAGAAAAATGAAAATAGTTTTTGTAAAACTATTCTTCACGAAATGATATGAATCTTCTCCGGATGTTTTCCGGGAGGAATTTACTTAAGCGTAATGCAACGCCATCTGCCGTAGCAGAGGAGCGATGCGGTATCGTTCTTCACCCAAATTCCTTTGTAGTGATTCTAAAACCGAAATAATGTGTTTAAATGTTATTCTTTTTGCCCATTCAACCGGACCGAATGGATAGTTTGTTCCAAGTTTCATTGCTAAGTCAATATCACCCGGAGAAGCGATTTCTTCCATCAAAGCAAAAAAAGCTTCGTTGATAATCATGCACGTTATTCTTGGAGTGACCATGCCGACTCTGTCTTGGATGATAGAACTGTTTTTACCAAGAGAATGTAAGAGAGAGTTTGCTTTCAGTACAGAAGTGACTGGAACTTGTACCGGTACAACAAGTTCGATGAGTGAATTTGAAAGTAAAGTAGGTAGCGCTGAAATACCAAATAATCGTTCCGGATTGTCCAGCCATGTTGCTTGTTCTGCAATTGTAACTGTAACCGATGAACTAAAGATGAATGTTGAGGGGGGTAAAACTTTTTCTATTGCAGTGAGATGTTTCTTTTTCTTCGAAATGTTTATGTTGGTTAGTTCGAACGCGGCAGTTGCTGATGAAATGTAAAGTTTCCCGAATGCCACAGTCTCGAATCCATGTTCGCGAGAGATTTTAGTGAATTCATTAACAAGTGGTTGCTCTCCCACAACAAGGAACTTCTTTTTTGATTTTGACATCAGTACTTTTTATCTATAACTTTTACTTGTTTGAAAACCCAATTTTCTCTGTCAATCTCAACCCATCGAGGTTTTTCCGGAACAGTGAACGTAAACATTTCTGTCGGGAGCGAATTTTCAATCTTAAAATTATAAATATTATTCACAGACGAAATACTAAGCGTCATCGGCATCTGGTAGAGTTGAGTTCGAGCCGTTGTTTGTTTCAGTAAAACACTCACCGAATAATTTGGAAAGTCTGATGAATCTGTCCATGATAATTCATATTCCGGTCTGTCTATTGTTTCTGTGTGAGCATACACCCACTCATCAAAGAACCATTTCAAACTTTTTCCATAGACTAGTTCACATTCACTGATGAAATCAGTCGTGGTGACATTTCCGTAATGGAATTTCTGTAAGTTAATATAGTTTCTCATGGTGGTGAAAAAAATTGAATCACCGACGACACCGCGTAACATGTGAAGAACGAGAGCGCCTTTTCTGTACACTCGCGGAGAAAATGAATCAAAAAACGCCGTATCGCTTTCACCAATTACTGAACCTGAATATTGACCTTGGTTCACACTCATCAAATCATAAATAAATTTATTGTAAGCCAGTTTTCCTTTAGAGTGTTCAAGCCATAATGCTTCGGCATACGTTGCAAATCCTTCGTTCAACCAGGTGTGTTGCCAATTTGCCGGCGTCAGTAAATTACCCCACCAATGATGTGAAATTTCATGGACAAGTGTTAACTCGTATTGCTGGTCGCCCGTTATTATGTTGTCGGACATACTGACAATTGTCTGATGTTCCATTGTAATTTGTCCGGGAACTTCAACAAATCCTAATTTTTCATTGATGAAAGGATACTCACAGAATGTTGAAGAAAAAAACTGAACAATTTTTAATGTGTTCTCAAAATCTTTTTGGGCGCGGAAGTAATGTTCGGGATAGACGTAGTAACTTATTTTCATCTTCTGACCATTCAATCCGGTATAAGTTTCTGAGTACTGACGATAAATTGAAGCCGCAACCGATACAAGATATGTTGAGATAGGATATTCTGTTTCCCACTGATACGTGTTTGTCTTTTCACCTAATTCAATATTTTTAAGAATACCGTTTGAGACAGCCGTGAGCGTATTCGGAACTGTGATGTTAATGTTCATCGTCGCTTTATCGTCGGGGACATCTTTACAGGGCCACCAAGTTCTTGCAAAATGCGGTTGACTGCTTGTTGCGATTCTTTCTACACCACGGTCGGTATTGAAAAAGACTCCGCCGCCTTCATACTCACCATGAAAATCAGAAACGCCTTGGAAAAAAACATACAACTCAAACGAACGATTTGGGAGCGGCTTTGTACTTGGAATGATAAAAATGTGGTCGTTTACATGATGAAAATTCACTTTCCTTCCATTGTAAAAAATGGAATCAATTGTCAGTGTTTTGTTAGATGCGGAAAGTACAATTGTATCAAGTTTGCTCAATGCCTCAGCGCTAACCATGACATTGCCTCCGAATCTTTTCATCGGAACATCGAACCCGATAGATAATTCATAGAACTGAACATCGTACCCGAAAATACGCGGGTCGTTTTTCTTTGCATGTACAATTGTAAAGAAAAGAAGTACAAGTACTCCAATGTAATAAAAATGATATTTCATGTTGCCTCCTTCATTTG
>JACPVN010000571.1 GCA_016191715.1 Ignavibacteriota bacterium
GAACTTGAGCATAATGGTTGAGCGAGAATTATTTCAATTATCAACAAGTCGAGCAATCGGCTCTAGTATTTTTGAAAGACTGAGTATTTTCTTATTTCATAACAGAGCAATTGTACAATTTTTCACATCTAAAATCAACACTTAACAGTTGGCAACAATAGTCCAGTTTACCATGTCATGGCTTCATGCTTTAAGTTTTCAACCGTCATCGTTTTACCTTGGCTGACAGCTTCTTTTCCTTTGTGAATTTTGTCAATCACATAGAGTCTGTACATTATGTCGTCTATGGTTGCGGATTCGGGGAGTTTTGATATTGCATCAACAGCATCTTTTTTAAGTGTTTCCATTATTGAACCTATTATGAACTTTCTTTTTTATCTTGGACAATTGTACAATTATTTCCATTGAAAATCAACATTACAAACATTCCGCAATCAAAAATCCGAAATCCGAAATCTCACATCACCACCGCCGCGGCACATTCTTAATCGTCCTCACCGTATCACGCGCAATCAGTAGTTCTTCATTCGTTGGAATGACGAACGCTTTCAGTCGTGAGTTGTCAACAGAAATTTCCCCCTCTCGCCCATTCACCTTTTCTCCGTTTCGTTCTTTATCAAGCGAGAGTCCCATCCATTCAAGACCATTGCAAATTCGTTCACGCACCGCCGCGCTGTTTTCTCCGATGCCGCCGGTAAAGACAATCGAATCTGCGCCACCCATTTCGGCAAGGTACGCACCGATATATTTTTTCACGCGGTTACAGAAAATATCAATGGCAAGTCGGGCGCGGCGGTCGTTCTTTTCCTGTTCTTCGGCGAGAAGTTCGCGCATGTCGTTCGTTAAACCGGAGATGCCGAGCAATCCCGATTGCTTGTTGAGGATGGTGTCAATGTCACGCATCCCGATTCCTTCTTTGTGATGGATGAATTCGAGAATCGAAGGGTCAACATCCCCGCTACGCGTTCCCATCACGAGTCCTTCCATTGGCGTTAATCCCATCGAAGTATCGAGCGACTCGCCGTTCTTAATCGCACAGGCAGAACAGCCGTTGCCAAGATGAATGGTAATGATATTCACTTGTTCACGCTCAATGTTGGCCAACTGACGATAACGATACGCAACGTAACGGTGAGACGTTCCATGAAAACCATATCGCCGCACACGATGCCGCCGGTACATCTGATACGGAATCGCGTACAAGTAAGAAGTCTCTGGCATGGTCGAGTGAAATGCCGTATCGAAAACGGCAACTTGAGGAACGCCTGTTCCGAGAAGTTCTCTCGCTCCGTAAATCCCCTTCAGGTTTGCTGGATTATGAAGCGGTGCAAGTTCGATGTTGTCTTCGATTTGTTCAATCACCTGGTCATCAATCAACACTGACTTGGTAAATTTCTCGCCGCCATGAACAACACGGTGTCCGACAGCGTGAATATCTCCGAGTGATTTGATGTTGTTGATTTTTGAGTTCGGAGAAATTATCCAACGCAAGACAAAATCTATTGCTGAACGATGGTCGCGCAATGGCGCAGTCTCGCGAACTTTTGGTTGTCCTTCTACCTGCAACGTGATAAGCGCGTTACCGACGACTCGTTCAAGCAATCCGCTTGCAAGTCGTTTGTCCGCGTTCTGTTCGATGAGGTCAAGGTCAGTTTCAATAATCTGGAATTTAAGAGAAGAGGAGCCGCAGTTTAATACAAGGATATTCATTTTCTGTTAGTGAGTTGTGAGTAGTTTTGTTGACAGTTGACGGTTGTCGGTTCAAAGTTTATTACCTATTGTAATCCGTAATCTGTAATCAAGTGGCAGAAAGATAAGGAAAAAGTGAGCGAAATAGAATATTTTGCTTCTCTGAGATTGATTTTCTCTTTATATTTACCTCGCCATGGAAACAGAAAAACCACAATCCGGTTCCGCAATCGAACGAGCGAAAGAGTATGGGATTGATTTGACGTTAAATCAATCTAATTTAAAGATGACACCTTACGAACGGCTTCAGCAATTACAATCCTTTGCACGGTTTGTTGAAAAAGTCAGAGAAAGCCAAGCAGTCTATCGAACGAGCAAAACCAATGATTGAATTTGAAGTTTATCTCAAGAGACTCTCTGAAGCTCACATCGAATTTGTGGTGATTGGTGGTGTAGCCGCCGCGTTTCTCGGTTCTTCTTATGCAACATACGATTTGGATATTTGTTATAATCGAACCAAAGAAAATTTGGAAAAAATAAGTGATTGTCTTTTACCGCTGAACCCGAAATTAAGGAACGCTCCGGAGGATTTACCATTTACATTAGATGCGCCGACCTTAAAAGCAGGGCTGAATTTTACACTCGAGACTACTTTGGGTAAAATTGATTTGTTGGGGGAAGTTGGAGGAGTTGGTTTTTATAAAGAAGTTAAAACTCATTCCAAAGAAATACGGGTAGATAATTTTTCAGTATGGGTGTTAAATCTTGATGCTCTCATTAAATCCAAGAAATTTGCAGGAAGAAAAAAAGATGAGCCAGTCATAGTTGAGTTAGAAGCAATAAAAGAAATGCTTTCTTCGAGTAACTAAATAACCAGAATCCAGTATCAAGCAACGAGCATCGAGTATCAAGCATCCAGCATCCAGAAACTATGAAACGCCTCTA
>JACPVN010000572.1 GCA_016191715.1 Ignavibacteriota bacterium
GCAATTGAATAAGAATGTGTGACCGTTCCTTTTTTCGGATTTCCATTTTCGTCAAGTTCATAGACGTACGATTTTCTTCCGAGTTCATCAAGCACTCTTTTCGTTAATCGGCAATTGTCCCGACTCAGCGCGATATATTGTCCCGACTTGTATTCAGGAAATTCGCTTCTATCTTCCGGAACGATTCTGAAGATTGAAAGAATCGGTGAAAGAGATTTTTGGTAGATAACCTTTGCAGTTTTCCGTTCTGCCATGAAGTTGGTGATTGGTGAGTTGTTAGTGGTGATTTGAACTTAAGGATTGAAGATTTATGATTTAAGATTAAGGATAAGAGTTTGTGATTTGATTTTTGAAATTTGATATTTAACCATTTACCAGTTTGGATTTGTCGGTCGCACATCTATTTCGCTGACCATGACATGACGCGGCATCTTCAAAGCATCAACAACGATTTGTGCAATATCTTCTGCTTTCGGGACTCTGCCTGTGTCTTTGTCTTTGGTTGATTCAGTATGAAATTCCGTATCAACCGAGCCGGGGCAAATGGTAATGACGCGAATGTTGTGTTCACGAACTTCAAGCATCAAGCAACGTGCGAAACCAATCATCGCCCACTTGGTTGCGGCATATCCCGCGCCGCCTTTGAACGCATTCCTTCCAGCAAGTGATGCGATGTTGATGATTTCTCCTGACTTTTGTTCCTTCATGTACGGAAGAACCGACTTTGTACACAGAAACGTTCCACGCATGTTCGTTCCCCACATTTTGTCGAAATCAGAAACAGACAAATCCGCAACAGAGGCAAATGTTCCGATACCTGCATTGTTGACCAGAATATCAATCTTACCGAACTGTTTGAACGTCTCATCAATCAATCGTTGTACATCATCTTCTACCGAAACATCACATCGGAGTGCAAGCGATTTTCTTCCAAGTTGTTCAATCTGTTTTGCAACTGAATCAATGTCTGATTGAGTTCGTGACGCAACGACAACATCACAGCCCTGCTTTGCAAGCGCAAGTGCGATTGCTTTGCCGATTCCTTTTCCGGCTCCGGTTACTATTGCTACTTTATTGTGCATCATTCTTTCATTTGGATTAAAGTAATCTTCTAAACGATTTGCGATATGGGATATGGGCGTTGTTGTTTTTCACACATCGCATGTCTCATATCTCAAATCTTACATCGCCTACCCGTCAATATCTCCAAGCATCGGCCTCAACACAATATCCTCAGCAACAACGCTTTCCGGCATCCGATATGCGGCGAGAACTGCTTCAGCAACATCGTGCGGCTTCATCATTCGCTCTCCGTATTTCTGCCGGAGTTTGGGATGCCACATTTCTGTCTCTGTTGCACCGGGGATAATGTTGATGACTTTGATGTTGTGCCTACGTACTTCTTCCCGCAACACTTTAGCAAATCCGTACAATCCCTCTTTCGCCGCTGTGTACGCGCCGGAACCTGTAAATGTTTTTATTGCAACAGTCGAGAGAATGTTGATAATCCAACCGCTCTTTCGTTTTATCATTCCCGGTAGAACGGCTTTTGTGCAAACAATCGGTCCTTCGAGATTGATGTCGAGAATATCATCAATCATCTCAAGCGATTCATCGGCGACATTCTTGAACGATGTAATTCCTGCATTGTTGATGAGAACATCAATCCGCCCGAACTTCTTTTCGACTTGTTTTGCTGTGGAAAGGATTTGTTTCGTCTCGGAAATATCACAAGGAAAAGTCGTTGCCCGTCCGCCTAACTGTTTGATTTCATTCTCAACAAGGAACAGTTTCGATTTCGTTCTTGAAGATAAGCAGGCTTCGCATCCAATCGAAGCGAATTGTTTGGCAATCTCTTTCCCGATGCCGCGTGAAGCGCCCATCACCCAAACAACAGGTCGAAGGAGAAGACTTTTTTCCTGTTTCATAAATCCGCAATCCGAAATCTAAATGAGTTTTGTTCCGACAAGATGAAGAAACTCGGAACGAGTCCGTTCATCATCACGGAATGAACCGAGCATCGCGCTTGTGGTTGCTACGGAGTGTTGCTTCTCCACGCCGCGCATCATCATGCACAAATGTTTCGCTTCAATCACCACACCGACCCCGTCCGGTTCGAGTGCATCAAACAACGTTTCTGCAATTTGCTGAGTCATCCGTTCCTGCACTTGTAATCGCCGGCTAAAGATTTCTACAATGCGCGGTATCTTGCTCAAGCCGACAATCTTTCCGTTCGGAATGTATGCGATGTGCGCTTTCCCGTAAAACGGAAGCAAATGATGCTCGCACATGCTGAAGAAATCAATGTCCTTCACAATCACCATCTCATCGTATTTCTCTTTGAAGACGGCTTTGTTCAATACGGCGCGGACATCTTCGTCGTAACCTTTCGTGAGAAACTGCCACGCCTTTGCTACACGATGAGGAGTTCTGAGCAGACCTTCCCGCTCAGAATCCTCACCGATGAGATTCAGTAATTGCTTGACCGCTGATTCGAGTTGTTGAGTTTGCGTCGGTTTATTCTTCATGTTCAACCCCGATACTCTGCGAAGTTGTTAGGTGTTTCATACACCTTAAGCGAGTACAATTTCCCGACAGGAATTTTCGGAGCGAGAATATTCCAAAACACAATTGCAATATTCTCCGCAGTCGGAATGATGCCTTGTAAAAAGTCCACATCTATATTTAAATGCCTGTGGTCAACTTTGTCGGTGATTTCCTTCTTGATAATGTCCGAAAGAATCTTCAAATCGAGAATCATTCCGGTCTCATCCACAGGTTCACCGACAACAGTAACTTCGAGTTCGTAATTATGCCCATGACCGTTTGCATACGCGCACTTGCCGTAAATTTGCAAGTTCTTTTCATCGCTGAACTTGGGATTGAACAACCGGTGCGATGCACAGAAATATTCTTTGCGGGTTAGATATACCATGGGTTAATCAGCAAGTCCTTCTTTTCCAATTACATTTGAATACGTTAATCCTGCAATAATTCCACCAAGCATTGGTCCGACCCAATAAACGAGATGATTATCCCAGTAACCACCAGCAAGTGCGGGACCAAATGTTCGAGCTGGATTCATGGATGCACCGGAAATCGGTCCACCGGCGAGTATATCAAGTGTAACAGTTAATCCGATAAACAATCCTCCTACTTTCGGAGCTCGTTTGTCAATTGCGGTTCCATAAAC
>JACPVN010000045.1 GCA_016191715.1 Ignavibacteriota bacterium
ACACAATTTTACAGATTTTGAGTATCTCCGCATTTGAGAAAACTCCTATTTTACAAGCACTTACAGCGAGTGACCCTCAAAACCAACCGCTGCTTCACCATAACCAATTGAATCTCTTTCACTTATAGTTGGACACTACTGTTACAGTTTATGTTTATTACGGATATTGGCTATGAAAATTTATTATAACACAACACAGGACTTACTCCACATTGTTTTTCGAGAGAGTAACCAAGTCCGCAACGAACGATATAACGATGATATCGTTTTCGACGTTGATTCCAACAATAAAATTGTAGGAATGGAAATTCTTGAGGCATCAAATTATTTAGATGCGCGGGATATTAAGGATGTGAAAGTAATCGAAGAGAAAGCAGCTTAAGGAATGTCAAAGTATTCATCATCAGAAAACAAAGCCACCCGGCAAGGGTTTGGCGAAATGTTAGTTGAGTTGGGAAAAGAAAATCCCAACGTCGTTGTTCTTGGAGTGGATGTTACTCCCTCCGTTAAAACCGATTTATTTCAAAAAGCATTTCCCGACAGATTTTTCAGCGTGGGAATTTCCGAGCAGGACATGATTGGAGTTGCCGCCGGATTTTATCTTGCAGGAAAAATTCCGTTCACGGCGGCATACGGAGAATTCGCCGCAGGTCGTCCGTTCGACCAAATCAGGCAAACACTTGCGTACAGTGAAATTCCTGTGAAGATTTGTGCGTCGCATTGCGGTATTACCGTCGGGCAGGATGGCGCTACGCACGAATCTCTCGAAGATATTGCACTCATGCGTTCACTTCCCCACATGGTAGTTGCTTCACCGTGCGATTATCATCAGGCAAGAAAAATGATTCGGGCAAGCGTTGCCTTGCACAATCCCATTTACATCAGAATGTTTCGTGATAATACTCCTGTGTTCACCAAAGCAGATGACGAGTTTCAATTCGGTAAAGCAGACACACTCATTGACGGAAACGATGTAACAATCATAGCGTGCGGTTTGCAAGTCTGGGAAGCGATACTTGCGGAAGAAATTCTCGCGGCAGAAGGAATCAGCGTTCGTCTCATCAACATGCACACAATTAAGCCGCTCGATAAAGAAGCACTCGTGAAAGCGGCGTCGGAAACAGGAGCGATTGTTACAGCGGAAGACCATCAGATTCAGGGCGGACTTGGAAGTGCGGTTGCTGAAATTTTAGCACAGACTATTCCGACACCGCAGGAGTTTGTCGCAGTGAATGATACATTCGGAGAATCCGGTCTGGGGTATGAGTTGATGAAGAAATATGGAATTGATAGTGGATCTATTGTTAAAGCAACACGAAAAGTTTTGGAACGTAAACGGAGACGTGACGGTTTTAAGTGATATAATTTTCAATGAGTGAAGTATGAAAAAAGTTTTTATTCTTTTACTTGTGATGTTGTTGCCGCTCATCGTTGGCGCGTGGGTTGGTTATTCTTTCGGATTTCAGAAAGGAGAGCAATCGCTTTCCGGAGAAATGCAAAACGGCGATGGTCAGCCGGAAGCAATACAAGCGTTGTATCAAACCGGCAATCGTGATAGCATCAATCAGGAAATCTACTCGCAACGACAGAATGCAATTACCCGTTCGGTTGCTCATGCAAGTTCGGCAGTTGTGGGAATCAATGTAACGGAAGTGCGGGAGTATCGCTACAATAATCCATGGTCTCAGTTTTTCGGAGACGACCCGTTCTTTCGTCAATACTTCGGTCCGAAAACATACAAGCAGGAAATCAAGGGACTTGGTTCCGGATTTATTATTTCTCCCGATGGTTACATCATCACGAACGACCATGTAGCCGGAAATGCAAGCAAGATAACTGTGACGCTGACGAGTAAAGAAAAGTATGATGCAGAAATTATCGGCACCGATCCTTCGACTGATGTTTGTTTGCTGAAAATTGATGGTCACGATTTGCCGTACTTGCGTTTGGGAAACTCGAATGATGTTATCATCGCTGAGTGGGTGATTGCGCTCGGAAATCCATTCGGGTTGTTTGAGATTAGCGACAAGCCGACTGTAACAGTCGGTGTTGTAAGTGCAACCGGAATGAACATCAACGCGGGTGAAGGAAGATATTACCGTGATATGATTCAAACGGATGCTTCGATAAATTCCGGCAACAGCGGCGGTCCGCTTATTAATTCTGTCGGCGAAGCGATTGGTGTGAACTCGGTGATTTTCACTCCCAATCAGGGAAGCGTCGGCGTTGGATTTGCCATTCCGATTAACCGAGTGAAGAAAATTGTTGATGAGTTACGCTCGCATGGAAAAGTTGAACGGAACTTCTGGACTGGTTTGGATATTCAATCGGTTGATGGACGGGTTGCGCGCTATTTCGGATTGGATAAGGCAGAAGGTGTTATCATAAGCGATGTGAAGCGAAACAGTCCTGCGGCAAAATCCGGTTTCAAGGTTGGCGACATCATTGTAGATATCAATGGCGAACCAATCAAAAATGAAGAAGCGGTGAATAGCATTTTAAGCGAGGCGCGTGTCGGAGATGTGTGGAAAGTAAAAATCATGCGTGAAAAAGAATTACAGACATTGCAATTGAAGTTGGAACGAAGTCAGCGATGATTGCACGTTACACTCGAAAGGAAATGGGAGCGATCTGGTCGGAAGAAAATAAATTCCGCATCTGGTTGGAAATTGAATTGCTTGCATGTGAAGCGCAGGCGGAACTTGGAGTAATTCCGAAAGAAGCAGTCAAAGCAATTCGGGAGAAGGCGTCGTTTGATGTTGAACGAATTGATGAAATCGAACGGACGGTGAATCATGATGTCATTGCATTTCTCACCAATGTCGGAGAATATGTCGGAGCTGAATCGCGCTTTATTCATCTCGGTATGACTTCAAGCGATGTATTAGATACTGCGCTTGCTGTGCAGATGAAACAGTCAGGCGAACTTTTGTTGAACGATTTGAAAAAACTTTCCGAAATACTCGCCCGCCGTGCAAAAGAATTTAAGTACACAATTACGGTTGGAAGAACACATGGCATTCATGCCGAGCCAACAACATTTGGATTGAAACTCGCTCTTTGGTTTGATGAAACAGAGCGGAATATCAAACGCCTTGAACACGCAATCGAAGCAGTTTCGTTCGGACAGATTTCCGGCGCAGTGGGAACGTACGAGCATCTTGACCCATTTGTTGAACGATATGTTTGTGAGAAACTCGGATTGAAACCCGCTCCTATTTCAACACAGATTTTACAACGTGATAATCATGCAGAGTTCCTTACAACGATTGCTTTAATCGGGAGTTCGCTCGAAAAGTTTGCAATAGAAATCCGTCATCTTCAAAAAACGGAAGTGCTGGAAGCGGAAGAGTATTTTTCCAAAGGACAAAAAGGTTCATCCGCGATGCCGCACAAGCGAAACCCGATTACCTGTGAACGCGTTGCCGGACTTGCCCGCGTTCTTCGCGGCAATGCACACGCAGCGATGGAAAATATCTCTCTCTGGCATGAACGGGACATCACTCATTCCTCGGTCGAGCGCATCGTCGTTCCCGATAGTTGTATTTTGCTTGATTACATGCTTGCACAGTTCACAAAAATTGTGGACAATCTTCTCGTCTATCCTGAGAACATGCTCAGGAATCTTGAGTTGACGAACGGTTTGATTTTCTCTCAGTCGGTTCTGCTTGCGTTGGCAAAGAAAGGAATGAAGCGGGAAGATGCGTACGCCGCAGTTCAGAAAGCGGCGATGGATGTTTGGCAGAGTAAAAAGAATTTCAAAGAAGTGTTGAAGGAAGATGAAACAATTCGAGCGGTCGTAAACGAGCGAGAGTTGGATGAGTTGTTTGATTTGAAGAAATCAATAAAGAATGTTGAGTATATTTTTGAGAGAGTTGGTTTATGAAAAAAGGAAACGGTCTTCACAATTTTACACTTGAGTACTGGAAAGATAAAACCTGGTATGTTGGAAGGTTAAAAGAAGTGCCGGGGGTTTTCAGTCAGGGAAAAACACTGACTGAATTAAAAGAGAATATTCAAGATGCTTATAAAATGATGCTTGAGGAAACCGAATTGTATTTACCGAGTCAAACAGTTCGAACGACGGTTGTCGGTGTTGCAGTGTGAAACGCCGTGAGTTCACCAAGGAGTTAGAAAGACATGGGTGTATTCTCAAGCGACACGGTTCGAGACACGATATTTATTACAATCCGGAATTGCATAAGAGCGCACCGGTCCCACGTCATCAGGAACTTGCAGATTCACTCTGCAGACTGATACGTAAACAACTTGGATTAGATTAATCAAAATAGAATCAAAAAGGAAAAAGTATGACAAAGAACTACCAAAACTTTATTAACGGAAAATGGCAGGATGCCAAATCAGGGAAAACATTTGAAAACAGAAATCCCGCAAACTGGAGCGAGCTTGTCGGCACGTTTCCGAAATCGGGAAAGGAAGATGTTGAAGATGCGGTGAAAGCCGCGCGAACCGCGTTCGAGAAATGGCGGCTCGTTCCTGCGCCAAAGCGCGGCGACATTCTCAAGCGAGTCGGCGATATCATGGTCGCACGCAAAGATGAGGTTGCAACGCTCATGACTCGTGAGATGGGAAAAGTTCTCACCGAAACGCGCGGCGATGTGCAGGAAGGAATTGATACGGCCTATTACGCCGCATCCGAAGGGCGACGGTTGTTCGGACATACAGTTCCTTCTGAGTTGCCGAACAAATTTAATATGGCGCTTCGCGTTCCGATTGGGGTTGCGGGAATTGTTACGCCGTGGAACTTTCCGATGGCAATTCCGACATGGAAGATTTTTCCCGCGTTGCTTTGCGGTAACACAGTCGTTTTCAAACCCGCGTCTGATACGCCTGCGACTGCTACGGTGCTGGTAGAAATTTTAATGGAAGCAGGAATTCCCGAAGGAGTTGTGAATATTGTTCATGGCGGCGGCGGAGAAGTTGGGATGGCAATAGTCAGTCATCCGGAAGTTGACCTTGTAAGTTTCACAGGTTCGACAGCAATCGGAATAAAGATTTCAGAAGTTGCAAGTCAGACGTTGAAGCGTGTTTCGCTTGAACTCGGCGGGAAGAACGCTCAGATTGTTATGGACGATGCTGATTTACATCTTGCACTTGATGGTGTATTGTGGGGTGCGTTCGGAACGACGGGACAACGATGCACGGCGACGAGTCGTTTAATACTTCACGAAAAAATTCATGATAAATTTTTATCAATGCTTGTTGAGCGAACAAATAATTTACGGCTTGGCGATGGATTACTTCCGACGTCGGATGTAGGTCCATGTGTGAATGAAGGACAACGCAACACGGTGAAGAGTTATGTTGAAATCGGATTGAAGGAAGGCGCGAAACTTGCGGCAGGCGGAGATATCGGACGCGGCGGCGATTTGGACAAAGGCTGGTTCCATCAACCGACAATCTTTTTCGATGTAACGCCTGAGATGCGGATTGCGAAGGAAGAAATTTTTGGTCCGGTGCTTTCGGTTCTGAAAATCAAATCGTTGGAAGAAGGCATCAATGTTTTGAACAATACGATTTACGGTTTGTCATCATCAGTTTATACGAACGATGTGAACGCGGCATTCAGAGCGATTCGGGATATCAAAGCCGGAATTACGTACATCAACGCGCCAACAATTGGAGCGGAAGCGCACATGCCGTTCGGCGGCGTGAAGCAAACGGGCAACGGTCACCGCGAAGGCGGCTGGACAGTATTTGAGTTCTTCTCTGAATGGAAGACGGTGTATGTGGATTATAGCGGTGGGTTGCAGAGGGCGCAGATAGACGCGTAAACAGAATTGTAAAAATTATATGCGTATGAAAATTGTATGGATACCAATCCCGAAACTATGGCTACTCCAAAATACATAGTCGAAAATATCCGTAGAGAAATTGAGAATGCCAGAGGAAGTCACATCTGGGACGACTACGTCAATGCTCTACGTCTAATTTCTCAGGTTGTGTTTACAAGAAGTTCCGGATTTATTCTGGAGCTTATCCAAAATGCAGAAGATTCAGGCTTAGAAATAGAAGAGTCTGGCAACTTTGAGATCAGTATGAATCAGCAACGAGTCAAAATCTCACACAATGGAAAAGCCTTTAACGAAAATGATGTAAAGGCAATTTCTGGTATTCGTTCATCTAAAAAACCTGAGCGTGGTTTTCTCGGATACCTCGGTATCGGTTTCAAATCGGTACTTAAAATCACAGACCGACCCGAAATCTACTCGAATGGTTTTCAATTCAAATTCGACAGAACTCATTGGAACGACCCAAGCTCAACTCCTTGGCACGTTATACCGATATGGATGGATGAACCTTCTGAACCCATCGACGCCTCAAGAACGACTTTTATCATTCCATTCCGAGAAGCAACTGATGCCCCACGCATTGCTGAAGAAATCAAAAAAATCCGTCTTGAACTTTACTTATTTCTCCGTTGGCTAAGAAAGATTGAAATCATAGATGAGATATCCAAGGAACACTGGACACTCGAAAACCTTGGAGAAAATCAGGAAGGTATTTCAACTCTGAAAGGTGATTTTGAGTTGAGACGATTTAAGTTTTTCCGTCGCAATGTCGAAGTCCCAGAATGGGTTAAAGACGACAGGTTAACTCAGGAATATCGAGCCAACGTCACCCAACGGGAGATTGCTATTGGCTTTGCTCTTGACAAGGACGGTAATCTCGCGCCAAACGAAGCAGGAGCAATGTATGGAGGCGTGTATTCCTTCCTCCCGCTTGGCGAGGCAAAGAGTGGAGCAAAATTTCCAATTCAAGCGGACTTTCTTGTGCAACCGGGTCGTGATGCGTTGAACTACGAAGCAAAATGGAACCATTGGATTCTCGAAGAAGTAGAAAAACTCTCTCTCGATGCAATCATTTTTTTCAAGACACACGAGACTTGGAAATATCAATACTTGCCAGCCTTCGAGTTCACACACTCAAAAGGTTTAGAGTCATTCGACAAGTTATTCTATCCCAAACTTATTCAACCGATCGAGACACATCTTGCATCAACAAATTCTATCCTCACCATCGATGACGAGTGGGCAAAAATCGATGATGTTATCCGTCTGACAGAGACAGATCAAACTGTTGATGATCTTGTCAGCTCTGGATTGTTCAAATTGGTAGAAATTGCACCCGCGTTCGGTAGAAGAGAGAATCTAAAAATCGTCCATCCGAATGTTATTGAACAGAAGATCCACCCTTTGGCAAAAGCTGACCGATGGAATTTATTTGAGAATACAGAATTTTTACAAACTAAATCAAAGGAAGAAAATGCTGGAATATGGTTTGCAAAGTTCTATAAGTGGCTTTATAAATATCCACACTACAAAGAAGTTTATGGTCCTCGTGGTGGTTATAAAGGAAAAACAGTCAAACAATATCACGATGTCGAATTCATCCTTACAACGGAAAATTTACTGAAAAAGGGCGGAAAAGTTTTTATTCTTGATTTGGTACAAGATAATGCCACACTTAATGAGTTGGCTGAGATACTAAAGAGTTCAAAACCAATTATCCACCCGGACATTTTATCTAGCTCTTTCGATTATGAGAGAGTAAGTCTTCAAGGGTTCTTAACTGGTTTTTGTGGCGTTCAGACTTTAGATGCACGAAAAATCTGCAAAGAAATAATTCTTCCCCAAATTGTCTCTAAGTCTCCACAGCCTACTCTCGATAACTTATTGTCTCTCACAAGGCTTTGCAAAGAAATACTTGGAACCGACCTGGGTTACAATATTGAGCTATGGGTTAGTACAGAATCGGGAAATATTAAAACTAGCAAGGAAGTTCTCTTGGCTTCTAAATTCAAACCTCTTAGAAATTGGGAAACGCATCAAGATTTTGTTCCGGGACTTAGTTTCATTGATAGCGTATACTTGCCACCTGATTCCTCAGATGATGACTTGAAAACATGGCGTGAATTTTTCAAAGCTGCTGGCGTCAAGGAGAATCCGGACAATGGAGTTGAGCAATTTGCTATTAACTTTGCCTTGGACAAGTTGAAAAGCAAATATAAAAAAACTCAACTCGTTGAGAAACTCAATTATGGTTTCGACATCCAAGCTGAAACTCCCGATGGCAAAGCTATCCAAGTTGAGGTCAAAGGAGTTAGCATTGAGCAAGATGTAGAACTAACAGGCAATGAAGCGGATGCAGCAGATACATACAAGAGTTCATTCTACCTCTGTGTGGTTGCATCGATTCCAAACTCGCCAACGATTCATCTCGTTAATAATCCCGCACAGCCGGGTATTGGCAAAAAAGACAAGCTAACTATCCCAGTTGATGTTTGGAAGACGGGACAAACAATTTAGTTCATGGAAAACATCATGATAAGTCAAAAAGAATTTGAAGAAAAGTCACTAACACTCAGTTTAGAATTCAGTAAGTATCTGCTTGAACACGAGGAACTTGATTCTGAAATTCCTACCGAGGCAGTTGTGAAGTTTCTTCCCTCTAATGATCCTGAGTATTGCGAGTATGTTATGAGACAAGCTGAAAGAAATGACTACCGTCCCGTTGTCTTTGTTGAGTTTGACGGATTGCAACCGGAGAGGCTTTCACGCATGATTAATCCGCGAATTCTTGAAACAGAAGCTGTCTAACAAAAAATCAGTTTGAGAATTTGACGAGATTTTTCTCCCGACCGCCGCACAGATAAATGGCATTTCGACCAACAAACAATCTGATAGAAGGAATCCTCGATAATACAACTCCCGGTATTGTTCGGGGATGGGTTGACTTTTTTCGTCAGGGAAAAGAACCGTTACACTGCACACTTGAGCTTGATGGTGATTTCCATGATGAAGTTCGCGGGCGCATTCTCCATTTCTGGAACGAACACCCTTCTGATTCCGGGTGTGACGGTTCTCTTGGAAGAATTGAACCGGAATACATTGAAAGCATGAGACTGGTACAGAAAGGAAATGTTGGGGACGTTACAATCAATCATCATGGAACTGTGTATATCGAATGGTATTCTGAAAGTAACGGTCGCGTTGTTTTGAATATTGATCAAACCCAAGTAGAAATTCTTGGTGACGAGGTTGACCTTGCAACACTCCCGCCGCGCAAATCTCATCCTGATGCGTTTGGAATCTACTTACGGGAAATGGGAATCGCAATCAGGAAATCCTCAAAAAATCCTGATGCGATTGTGCTTGGATTGGGTAATTCAGGATTATATCCGGGTGATGATGCTGAGAGGAATTGAAATCATTGAATGTCGAACGCATTAGACAAAAAATCCGGAATTTTTCGGGTTGGCAAACTAAATGAATTTTCGTATCTTAAGCCATGAAATTTATCGGGTTCAACATACATCCCCATTCTAAAACAACAGCTGAGTCTTTACCCGGAAGACCGTACATCGTTTCCCTCTACGAACACCAAGAGTTCTTCTAAGAACTCATTCCCTCTCTTTTAATATTTCTTTCAGTCTTCTTTTGATGACTGAGGAAATTCTCTGTTTGGCTTGATGCCAAATTCAATTATGATTTTTTCAAAAAACTAAATTAGAAAGAAAAAGGTGTTTTGTGTCTCATCATATTAATCCGAATAACGTTCACTCAACCATCGGTCAGCACATGCTCGTTGACGATTTGGGATTTATTGTTGATCTCAAACGAAGCGAAGGCTCGTGGATTTACGACTCAATGGGAAACAGAAAATTATTAGACTTCTTCACATTTGTTGCCTCCATGCCGATTGGCTTGAATCATCCGAAAATGATGACGAAAGAATTCATGGAGAAGAT
>JACPVN010000603.1 GCA_016191715.1 Ignavibacteriota bacterium
AAGAGGCATTCGAAATGACATGATGGTTGGCAGGATCATATTTGTCTTCATTAACTCCAAGCACTACGGTAATATCCTCATTACTAGCCGGTGCTGAAATAATCACTTTCTTAGCTCCGGCTTCTAAATGCTTGGCTGCATCTTCACGCTTCGTAAATCGCCCAGTGGATTCAACCACAATGTCCACTCCATGCTCTCCCCATGGAAGCTTGGCTGGGTCTCGTTCAGCGATTACCTTAATCTCTTTTCCGTTAACGGAAATATACCCAACTCCAGCCTTCACTTCTGCATCCAACTTTCCATGGACCGTATCATACTTCAGCAGATGGGCTAAGGATTTAGCATCGGTTAAATCATTTACCGCTACAATTTCCACATTCGGATTATCTAATGCCGCACGAAAAACATTGCGCCCAATTCGTCCAAAACCATTAATTCCAATTTTCACAGACATGTTAATACTCCAAGAAAAAATTATTAAAATTCATAAAATGTTAAGATTTGCCTTCAAAGGCAGGAAAATTTACCAAGAAAGGGAGTGAAAACCAAAAACTGCTATTCCTGAACACTATTCGAATTCAAAAAAAAAGCCACAGTAAAACTGTGACTTCTAAAAAAAAAGATTGTTTGCTATTTATTCAGGCAATCAATTATAAGCCAGTGTAATAGGTATTGGTTAAAATTTGACCTACGAAAATTTCACCCGCAATTGTTATTTCTGCCGGAACAATGAAAGAATAACCAAGTCGTAAAGTCGTCAATCCTGCGCCTAAGTTGAATGTGTTTGAAACATTCGGATTGAAGAAACCGCCTGTTTCACCAACAACGCCAGAACCAGGACCATTTGCGGGGAATGTAATAGCAAGAGTTGTTCCGCCGATTCCATCCAATACATCGGGGAGATCCATTTCAACAACTACATTGGAGAACGGGTCGCCTGTAATATCACAACCAATATCTCCGTTTGTTACTTCACCATTATTATTCGGTTTCACAACGCTAATCGCCGCATACGCATCATATACAACAGTGTACGCAGTCGCTCGCAATACGTCATCAACACCACCATCACTATTCGTTACTGCTAAAGGCGTCGCCGCCGCATTAACAGTAATGCTTGTAACTGCTGCTGTTTGAGCATTTATCACTGTAGTAAATCCTATAAATACTACAGCAAGAAAAAATATGATTATAAGATTTTTCATACTGAACTCTGTTGAGTTAAAAAGTTGAACACAAAATGGTTGGTTAAACTGCCGTAAAACTACGAAAAATAATTCTAATAGTCAAGGATTTTTTCAAATATATTTTATTTTTTTTTGTTGATTTCACTTTGTTTTGAGAGAAATTGTTACGCAAACGCAACCGAGACTGAAAAGATTTGTCCGACTCCGAAATATTTCAATTCTGAGGCACATGAACGCATCGTTGCTCCTGTTGTAATGACATCATCCACGAGGATAACTTTTTTTCCTTCTAACTTAGTTTTCCATTTTGAAGCAAGACGGAATGCACCGGTTACATTTTCACTTCGTTCCTGTTGGTTGAGTTTTGTCTGAGATTGAGTGTATTTCACTCGTTTCAGAAGAGAAGTTGCTAAGGGTATTTTCGTTTCAATAGAAATTCCTTTGCAAATGTACTCGCTTTGATTGTAACCACGTTCCCGTCGCTTCAGTTGATGAAGCGGAATTGGAACAATCAAATCGGCTGAACGGATTACGGGGTGAGCATTAATTGAGATTCCTATTTCCTTTCCCAGCCGAACTCCGAGTGTAGTACACCCCTCATATTTAAGACTATGAATGACCGTTTGCAACGTTCCTTCTTTCTCAAATGAGAACGGGGCTAAACAATCGGATATAGTTCCTTCGTTCAGGAAGCGCTCTTTCGTTTGAAGAAACAAAGAATCATTCTTTTCTAATGGTGGAAAATCTCTCCAACAACTTACACAGATTCTCGATTCTTCTTGCTTCAACCGAACATTACACGAAATGCAAAATGGCGGGAATAAAATCTCTTGAAATGGCTTGATGAAAATATTTGAAAGAGAAGAACCAAAAGAGTTGTCGGGCATCGAAGTACTCACTCTGAAATCATTTGTTCAAGTTTTTGTATTTCATCGCGCAACTCTGCCGCACGTTCAAATTCAAGGTCTCTCGACGCACGCCTCATTTCCTGTCTCATCTCATCAATCAAATCTTTCTTCTGACCCATCGTTAGATAGCGAACGATTGAATCTGAAACCAGAGAAGTTTCGGATTTTTGTTTTTCATTGTAGGTCGCCCGAACATCAGCAACAGTAGTGCTTGCCATGATTTCCTCTGTCGTTTTATACACTGTTTTCGGAGTTATCTTATGCTCGGTGTTGTACTCGATTTGTTTTGTTCTTCTTCGATTTGTTTCATCTAACATTCTTTCCATCGAACCGGTAACTGTGTCTGCATACAGTATTACTCTTCCGTTCAGGTTGCGCGCTGTTCTTCCCGCTGTCTGAATCAACGAACGGTCAGAACGGAGAAACCCTTCTTTGTCTGCATCAAGCACAGCCACGAGCGAAACTTCCGGCAAATCCAATCCTTCACGAAGAAGATTGACACCTACAAGAACATCAAATTCCCCAAGCCGCAAATCGCGGAGGATTTCCACTCGTTCAAGCGCTACTATTTCAGAATGGATGTAACGAACTTTGATATTGATATTGCTCAGATATTCCGACAAATCTTCTGCCATCCTTTTCGTCAGCGTCGTTACCAGGCATCGTTCATTTTTCTTTACACGTCCCCGTATTTCAGCAATTAAGTCATCAATCTGATTCTTTATCGGACGCACATCCACTTCCGGGTCAATTAATCCGGTCGGGCGAATAATCTGTTCAACAAAAATACCCTTACACTTCTCCATCTCATACGGTCCTGGCGTTGCGCTGACAAAAATAATCTGGTTGACCATCTTCTCCCACTCTTCAAACATCAATGGACGATTATCCAATGCAGAAGGAAGACGGAATCCATGTTCGACAAGTGTGGTCTTGCGTGAGCGGTCGCCATGCCACATCCCGCCGATTTGCGGAACAGAAACATGTGATTCATCAATCACCGTGAGAAAATCTTTCGGAAAGTAATCCAACAAACAGTACGGTCGTGAACCCGGCGGACGTCCTGCAATATGTCGGGAATAGTTTTCAATACCCGAACAGTAACCGACTTCCTTCATCATCTCCATATCAAAATTCGTGCGTTGCTCCAGGCGTTGCGCCTCGACAAGTTTCCCGTTCACGCGAAGAACTTTCAAATTTTCTTCCAGCTCTTGTTCGATACTTACCAACGCTCGTTCAATTGTCGGACGCGACGTGATAAATTGTTTAGCAGGATAAATTACCTCCGAGACGATTTCTTCAATTGCTTTTCCCGTTAACGGATGAATAGCAACTACCTTTTCAATCTCATCACCAAAGAACTGAATACGTAACGCCTGTTCATTTTCTCCTGCGGGAATAACTTCAACAATATCACCCCGAACGCGAAATGTTCCTCGTGTGAATTCAAAATCATTTCTGAGATAATGAATGTCGAGCAACTTACGAAGAAACTTGTTTCGCTCCATAGTCTCTCCCATTTTGACAACAAAAATTTGTTCGAGCCATTCAACCCGCGCGCCGATGACATAAATACAA
>JACPVN010000604.1 GCA_016191715.1 Ignavibacteriota bacterium
AACTCGCCCAAAAATTTACTACCGTTACCTTGCCCGCGTTCGTTTTGATTTTTTCCTGAAATTGTTCAAAGTTAATTTGCCGTACTTCAGGCAGAAACTTTTCGGACTTTGCTTCTTCTTGTTTGGAAAGACATGCCGCAAATAAAAAACTCACTCCTATCAAAACGATAAGAGTGAGTTTATGAAATTCTAATTTCATTATTCTGAAAGTTGTGGTTTCTCTACACGTTTCACCGTACAGCCAAATGCTTTCGTCTCAGCATTCTCAATTTTCTTTCCTGCGAGAAGTGCATCTAGTGCCGCCGCTAAATCTTTCTTCTCAATCTTCTCTGCATTCTTGCTGTCATCAATTCTGCCGTGATAAACGATTGAGCCTTTCGGGTCAAGAACAAAAACTTCAGGCGTCACTTGTGCCGCATATAAATCGGCAACTTTGTTCATGTCGTCTTTCAACACAACAAATTTAAATCTTTTGTCCTTCGAGTGTTTTTCAATGTCAGAAACTTTTTCCGCTTTGTTGGAATTCATCCCGACAAATGCAATGCCTTTGCCTGCATACGTATCATACAATTTTACCATACGTTCGTTGTAAGCGTTCGAGACGGGACACTCGGTGGAAATCCACATCAGCACAGTGTATTTATTTTCTTTGAGAAGTTTCTCAAGTTTGAATTCTTTTCCGTCGTAATTTTTTAAAACAAACGATGGAGCTTTGTCACCAATCTTCAGTGACTTCATATCTCCCGCAAAAGCTGCAACTGATATGATGAGTAAGAACAAAAGTATTTTTTTCATAGTTATCCTTGATAGTTTGTGATTGAGTATAAGTTTCAGTTTTCAGTCTAAGAAGAAGAATTTTGTTTGTCTATATTTGAGACATGAATCTTGAAACATTTTTTAATTTTTCATTTTGAATTTTTCATTTATGTGTAATCCATACTTCCGCAATCTGCACGGCGTTCGTCGCCGCTCCTTTACGCAGATTATCCGACACAACCCAAAGATTGAGTCCGTTTTTCGTTGATTCGTCACGGCGAATTCTTCCGACAAAGACATCATCTTTCTCATGCGCCCAAATTGGCATCGGGTAGATATTCTGTTTCAAATCGTCCTGCACGATAACACCGGGAGCGTGGTGTAAAGTTTCAAATACTTCTTCGAGTTCAAAATGCTTTTCAAACTCCACATTCACCGATTCGCTGTGTCCGCCGACTGCAGGGACTCGAACGCACGTTGGTGAAATCTTAATCGTTTCATCCCCAAATATCTTTTTCGTTTCAAACACCATTTTGTGTTCTTCCCGCGTATAACCATCGTCGGCAAACACATCAATATGCGGGAGAACGTTGTACGCAATCGGGTGCGGAAATTTTTTCTCGTACGAGTCTTCTTCCTCAATTTCAGCATAAAGTTGATTCACACCTTTTTGTCCCGCGCCGGTAACTGATTGATACGTCGAAACAACAACACGACGGATTTTCCATTTATCATGCAACGGTTTCAGCGCAACACACATTTGAATCGTCGAGCAGTTCGGATTAGCAATGATTCCTTTGTGATGAAAAATTTCTTTTGCGTTCACTTCCGGTACAACAAGCGGAATTCCATCCACCATGCGAAATGCACTGCTGTTATCAATCACTAATGCACCAGCGTTGACTGCGTGCGGCGCAAACTCTTTGCTGACCGATGCACCTGCGGAGAACAGTGCTATCTCAATTCCCTGAAAACTGTTCTGCGTTAACTCTTCAACGTGAATCCTCTTCCCGTTGAACTCAACTGTCTTTCCGACCGAACGTGCTGTCGCAAGAGGGCGCAATTTCCCGACAGGAAACTTTCGCTCTTCCAACACCTGAATCATTTTTCTTCCGACTAAACCTGTTGCGCCAACTACCGCAACATCGAATACTTTCATGTAGAACTTTCCTATAATTGATTTATTGTTTCACGATTTTTGATTAATAAACATTCACTACCGTCCACCATCAATTCGGCAGGACGTTGGCGACCGTTGTAATTTGATGATAAAACAAATCCGTACGCACCTGTGCATAAGATGGCAAGATAATCTCCACGCTTCACATCAGGCATCATTCTGTCATGAGCGAAGAAATCCCCAGTCTCGCAGAGCGGACCAACGACATCAACAAGTACGTGATTAGAATCTGACAGTTGCAACGGCACAATTTGGTGATATGATTGATACAGACTCGGACGAATCAAATCGTTCATGCCTGCATCAACGATGACGAATATTTTATCGCCGCTTTGTTTTGTATATAACACTTTTGTCAATAAAATCCCAGCGTGCGCAATGATAGAACGTCCCGGCTGAATAAGAATTCTGCATTTCGATTCGCGTAAAACAGGCAACACCGATTCAAGCAACTTTACAGTCGTCACTCCGCTATCTGCTTGTTCTCCATCGTTCGGAAGCAGAGGGTGCGAAACGTAATCATGATACTGCACGCCAAACCCGCCGCCAAAATTTAATTCGGAAATTTCAAGACCGTTCGCTCTCAATTCATTCACAAGTTCAACTACTTCGCGTGCGGCTTGAAGAAACGTTTCGGCGTCGGTGATTTGCGAGCCAATGTGACTGTGAATTCCACGCAACTCGATTCCCGGAACAGTTGAAGCCCATTTCGCAACTTCGACTGCCTTCTCCCGTTCGATTCCAAACTTCGTGTGTTTGTGTCCGGTAGATGTGTACTTGTGCGTCGGTGTTTCAATATCAAAATTCACCCTGAGTAAAATCCGTGCCTTCATCCAGATTCGCTCGGCTATTTCACTTATGACATTCACTTCTTCTTCCGATTCGACATTCAACGAGTGAATATTTTGCCGAAGCGCGAACTCAATTTCATCATCACGCTTACCGACTCCGCTGAACGTAATCTTCTCGGGCGGAAAACCCGCTTCAAGTGCAAGATGCAATTCACCGATTGAGCCGGCATCAGCGCCGATACCTTCTTGAGCAAGGACTCGAAGAATTTCTCTGTTTCCATTCGCTTTGATTGCATAACAAGAGAGATGGTTAGTCTCTCTGAACACTTGTTCAATCCATCGGGTGTGGTCGCGGATTGATTGTCTGCTATAGACGTACAACGGCGTTCCGAATTGTTCAGCAATATCCTGAAGTTTTGTTCCCTCACAGATTAATTCGTTTTCCTGATAACGAAATTGTTCCATGTCTTTAGTTCCTGTTTCCAAAAAATTCATCGTGCAAGGAGCGGACTGCTTTTGCAACATCGTGTTCGTCAACAACAAGGGTGAGATTAATTTCTGACGCGCCCTCGGAAACCATCTCGATATTCACTTCAGCTTTTCCCAATGCTCCAAAGATTCTCGCTCCGGTTCCTTTCGCGTTTCTCATTCCTTCGCCAACCACACACACAATGGCTTTCTGCTGTTTGATTTGAACATCACCGATTTTCTGTAACTCTAATAAAATTTCCTGCAACTGTTCTTCACTATCAACCGTGAGCGAAACACTGACTTCCGATGTTGCAACAACATCCACGCTCTTTTGAAATTCCTCAAAGATGGAGAAGAGTTTTGCAAGAAAACCATGAGCCATCAACATCCGTGAAGAGTTGACATTGATGACAGTAATTCCTTTTTTGAAAGCGATTGATTTAATGACTTCACCACTTGCGCTCATTTCTTTCGGAATATCATAAACGATTAATGTTCCCCGAACTTCAGGGCTTTTTGAATTAAGAACACGGACAGGAATTTTCTTTTCTACCGCAGGAAGAATCGTTCGCGGATGCAGAACTTTCGCTCCGAAGTATGCAAGCTCCGATGCTTCAGCAAAACTCATCACATCAATTAAATGCGCTTCAGGAATGATACGCGGGTCGGCACTCATCATGCCGTCAACATCTGTCCAGATTTGGATTTCTTCCGCATCAAGCACAGAGCCGAAAATTGATGCGCTTAAATCGGAACCGCCGCGTCCAATCGTAGTGGTGATTCCATCCTCCGTTGCACCGATGAATCCCTGTGTTACTACTACTTTGTTTGATGCGATGTGTGGCAAAATAATTTCTTTTGCTTTCTCAGTTACCAGTTCCATTTTTGGCAATGCTGATGCGAAAGCATTATCCGTTTGCATGACATTTC
This sequence comes from Ignavibacteriota bacterium, assembly GCA_016191715.1. Classification (GTDB taxonomy): domain Bacteria; phylum Bacteroidota; class Ignavibacteria; order UBA10030; family SZUA-254; genus FW602-bin19. Next base: position 4,129 of record JACPVN010000604.1, read on the forward strand.
TCGCATCCACAAGTTCCGCATCCAATCCGTTATGATTCATCGCGGCATGAATAATCAACGAGGAAAGTTGTTCACCGAAACTTGCAAACGAATCTATCGAACGAGGTGTTAACTCACCCAACAGATAGACACCCTGTACAAAATTCTGAAGTTCCTGAATCAATTCATCAATTTTATCGTTCACCGAATTCAACAAATCTCCTGAAAGCAAATCCGACGCAATTTGTTTGTGCCGTGCCTTGATTCCTTTTAACGTTTGAAGCGCTTTGGATTTATCTCCTCCCCGAACTGTTTGTGCAGCGCGAAGCAGTTCGTTCGTTACTCCCGCGCACGCAGAAACAACAACAAGCGGCTGACGATGTCGTTCTCGTTTTACAATCTCAATAAGTCTGCGAATAGCAACGGCATCTTCAACAGAAGTGCCACCGAATTTCATGACTATCATTTCACATCCAAAGTTCTAAAAGTGTATCGTGTCATACCTGCGCAAGCAGGTATCCATTCGTGGATTTCGTAATCGCACGAATATTTGGATTCCCGCTTTCGCGGGAATGACAGTGACATTTTTGGGTTGACAAATGTTTTTGCAAATGAATGGGCTATCAATCTTTTTCTCAATTATCTTATTTTTTAAGATGCTTTAGCAGTGCATCCTTTAACTTTGCAACTCCACTATCAAGCACATTCGCCACAGGCAATCCCGTTTGTTCTTCCAACTCCCGAATTGCAACATCAACTTGTTGCTTCGTCATCATCGC
>JACPVN010000605.1 GCA_016191715.1 Ignavibacteriota bacterium
TATTCAAAATGCAATCTCATACATGAAACGAGCGGTGAAGATTGATTCTGTAAATACATCGTATCGTTTTCAACTTGCTCGAATTTACACGACATCCGGTTTGGTTAAGGATGCAATGCTTGAATTAGAATTTATTGTTACGCATGACTCTGAGTTTGTTCCCGCCCGATTTCAACTCGCACTGTTGAATTATGAATCAAAAAACATGGAACAGGCGCTCTTTTATTTTCACGAAGTCATCAGAAAGAATCCAAAGGATTTCCTCGGCTATTATTACATCGGTTCTGCGCTGATGAATATTCAAAAGAGTGATTCGGCGATTCAGTTTCTCTCCACAAGCATCACGTTGAACCCGAACTATTTACCTGCGATAAATTCCCTCGCCTCAATATATTTCGGAAAGAAAGAATATCAGGAAGCCCTTCGATTATTTTCTAACGCAAGAAAGCTTCGGCCTGAAGTAGCGGACTATCACTACAAAACAGGATTGTGTTTCCAAAGCACCCAAAGTTATGATAGCGCAATTGTGTATTACTCCTCTGCAATTGAGCGGGATACTTCCAACGACACGTATTTTGCTCAATTGGGATATTGTCAATTAATGAACAGAAACTATGAAGAAGCGCTCACAGCATATTCAAAGGCAATTGACGTTGACAATGAAAATCCATTGTACTATACAAACCTTGCGCTCGCGTATTCAAAACTTGATTCAGTCAAACAAGCTGCATCTGCATATCGGAAAGCGATTGATGTTTCTCATCCCGAAGTTATTACCCAAATGTATATCCGGCTTGGGACATTATACTTTTATCAGAAGCAATATCGCAACGCTCTCTCAGCGTACCGAAGAGCGCTCGACATTCATCCCTCAAATAATGAAGCGCAATATTATGTAGCGTTAACACTTGATTATCTGAACGATTCAAAATCAGCCATCAAGCAATACCAAAAATATTTGAAGATTGTTGCGTATGACTCTTCTCAGATGGAACGAATCGAACAGGCAAACGAGAGAATAAAATTATTAAAAGGAAACAAGAAGCAGACACAATGATAAAATTTTCTGTGACATTCTTAGTGGTTCTGTTACCATTTCTTTCAGAAAATCTGATGAAGGCGCAAACGATTATTCCTTTTGAAAAGCAATTTCCGTCAAGCGTAAAAGAAGAACGTATTGGTGATGAGATTCGGAGAAAAACTCAAACGCATCAATTCTTTTTCTATGATTCGTTCCCGTTAGGGCAAGGAAAGACCGGTTCATTGTTCATCCATCAGACATCGGATATTTTTTCTTCGAACTTCATGGAAGGAAGTGACGGCATTCTTTCCATCAACGCGTATCTTGATGGCAACATGCGATACGACAAACTTGTTTGGTCAATTGTTGATTCAGCAGAACAGAGTGAATTGTGGAGAAATTTTATCAAAACAACTAACTTTGCTTGTTGCGGCTCTGAAAATACGTACCGTTATTTCAACATAGAATCAGGCAAACACATCGTCTCTACTTCAGTTCCTCTTGCACGAATTGAAGTGTTTGATTCGCCGGATATTCAACTGCAAAAGACAATCAATTGTTATGTTGCGTATCTTTCGAGCGAAGTACTGAATGATAATCCGTTCGATAAGACGGACGCTTCAACCATCGGCAAACTCATGTTGGTTAATGATGTTGAAGTACTTCAGAGTTTGATATTGCTTGATACAATCAAACCGGAAATTCAGCCGGCATGGTCGCCAAAGGTAAATGTTTTCAGAGATGATTATGAGTTGAGAGATGAACGAAATGAAATTTGGCTCGAAGGAAATGTAACAGAACAAAACGAGAAAGCGGTAACAGGCGTTTTCGTTCGGCTTGTTTTCAACTACATGGATGATGACCGGGAAATTCTTGTTCCGATTGTTGATGGGCGATTTGATGTTTCGTTCATTGAAAAACCATCCAAGATTGTTATCGAAGAAACGCGGGAGAAATAATGTTGCTTCCTGAATTGATTGGTTATCTCGGCTCTGTTTTTATTGCCGTCTCCCTGTGGATGACAAACATCCGCAAACTCCGTCTGCTGAACATGACCGGCGCGGGAATGTTGGCGGTGTACGGCTTGATTATTCAGGCGTATCCGGTTTTATTCTTGAACGCGTTCAATGTTTGTGTCAATATTTTTTTTCTCAGACAGATTTCAAAGAAGCAGGATTATTTCACGTTGCTTCCGCTTCCTGAGGTAAAGACTGCATACTTGGAAAAATTTCTTATCTTCTATCAGAAGGACATAAAAAAATACTTTCCGGAGTTCAGTTGGGAAGAATTACATCAGCCCAATTGTTTCTTTGTATTGAGAAACCTTATACCTGTCGGATTGTTCATTTATGAGACAAAAGAAACCGAAATCATTGACATTAAACTCGATTACGTTATTCCCGATTACAGGGATTTCAAAAATGCTTCGTTCACTTATTCAACAAAGAAAGAAGAATTGAAACGAGAAGGATTTACTACGTTCGTCGTGCAAACCTCTGTGAAAGAGCATCAAGCGTATCTCAAAAGGATTGGATTCACTCAAGATCATCAAGAAGCTACTTTGTTCAGAAGAGAAATCTGAAGAGATATGAGATAAGGGATATGAGATGTTTTACTATGCGAGCAAATAAATGACGATTGACTAAGAACAAAGTACAAAGAACTAAGTACTAAGTACAAACAACTAACTAATCACCACTCACGAATCACCAATTAACCAATAACCAATTAACCAAAAACGATGGCAGACAACAAAATAATCTTCTCCATGATTGGAGTAGGAAAAGTTCACAAACCCAATAAGCAGGTTCTCAAAGATATTTACCTTTCATTTTTCTATGGCGCGAAGATAGGCGTGCTTGGACTGAACGGCGCAGGCAAAAGCACGTTGCTCAAAATTATTGCAGGCGTTGATAAAGATTATCTCGGAACAATCAACGCGCAGAAGGGAATAACATTCGGATATCTCTCACAGGAGCCGGAACTTGACCCGAACAAAACTGTAAAAGAAGTTGTGGAAGAAGGTGCGGCGGAAACAGTTGCATTGCTGAAAGAATATGAGGAAATCAGCGCGAAGTTTTCAGAGCCGGATGTGGACTTTGACGCCCTGTTGGAAAAGCAAGCAAAACTTCAGGAAAGAATTGAGCATCTGAACGCATGGGATTTAGACAGCAAACTTGAACAAGCGATGGATGCGCTTCGTTGTCCGCCGGGGGAAACATCTGTCAAAACAATTTCAGGAGGCGAGCGAAGGCGTGTTGCATTGTGCCGTTTGCTTTTGCAGGAACCGGATGTTCTCTTGCTTGATGAACCGACAAACCATCTCGATGCGGAGTCGGTGGCATGGCTTGAACATCACCTTGCGCAGTACAATGGAACTGTCATCGCTGTAACACACGATAGATATTTTCTTGATAATGTCGCCGGATGGATTTTGGAATTGGATAGAGGTGAAGGAATTCCGTTTGAGGGAAATTATTCTTCATGGCTTCAACAAAAATCGGCACGGCTTGCAGTAGAAGAAAAACAGGAATCGAAGCGACAGAAAGTTTTGCAGAGAGAACTTGAATGGGTGCGATTGAATCCTAAGGGAAGACACGCGAAAAGCAAAGCAAGAATCAGCGCGTACGAAAAGATGGTTGCTGAGCAAGGTGAAAGTCGGAATGAAGAATTGGAAATTTTCATTCCGCCCGGACCACGACTTGGCAACTTGGTAATTGAAACTGAACACGTTGAGAAAGAGTACGGCGATATTGTTTTGTATGATGACATGTGTTTCAGTCTGCCGCCCGGCGGAATTATTGGTGTGATTGGTCCCAACGGGGCGGGAAAGACAACACTTTTCCGAATGATAACCGGACAGGAGAAACCTGATTCAGGAACGATTCGCATCGGTGAGACGGTGAAGTTGGCGTACGTTGACCAGAACCGTCCGCTTGACCCGAACAAAACGATATGGCAGGAGATTTCTGATGGAGAAGATTTGATTAAGTTAGGAAATCGTGAGGTGAACTCACGTGCATACGTAGCCCGTTTCAACTTCAGTGGAACTGACCAGCAGAAACCGTGCGGCGTTCTTTCCGGAGGTGAACGGAATCGTGTTCATCTTGCGAACATTTTGAAAACAGGAGCCAACGTTCTTCTTCTCGACGAACCGACGAATGACCTTGACGTAAACACACTTCGTGCGCTTGAAGAAGCGTTGAGTAACTTTGCCGGTTGCGCCGTTATCATCTCCCACGACCGTTGGTTTCTTGATAGAGTTGCAACACACATCCTCGCATTTGAAGGAGACAGCAGTGTTGTTTGGTATGATGGCAACTACTCCGAGTACGAAGAATTCCGAAAGAAGAAATTAGGTATTGATGCGGAGCGGCCGCATCGGATTAAGTATAAGAGGTTGAGGAGGGAATGAGAAAAAAACACATCAATAAATACAGTATCCTTCAGCCGATAGATCCATCAATATTTTGAAATATCTTAAATTATTTTTTTCTGTAATTATCAATTTCTGTATGATAAAGATCCTCTCTTTTATCATATCTAATAGGGGTATTTTCACCAACATAAGTAAATGAAACTCTTGCTATTTCTTCTTCAGGGCGTAGAACAAATTCTAAATTTCGAGCGTTGAACAAACCAAAATGAATGGAATCATTATAAAAAGAATTGAGTCTGCCGTAATTTAAGATTAATCCCTTTTCAATACAACGTGATGCTGGGTAAAATTCACCAAAGATTCCGCTCTGGAGAATAATTTTTTCTTTGATAGATATTATTACGTATTCATGTGGAGCAATTGCGAAGGGCTGGTCGGATTTAAGAACATGAGTAATATGTTCTAAAACACCACTATTATCAAATCGAAATATCTCTACAGAATGACAAGTAAGGCGATAATGATTAGATCCAAGTTTTTTTGGATCAAAAGGATTAATATTAATGGCCCCGCGTTCGATCATCTCTTCAATCTGAATATTAGTTAACATTATATACTTTCTAATTTAGATATAAAATTTATTTCGATACAAAATTAACAAAAGAAACTGTTATTTCAAATTCTAAAATTATGTACCTTATGTTTACTGTACTTTTCTGATGTAAAACATAAAGTGCTAAAATGAGCACGAACTCGAATGTGTTTCATTTGATTATTATAGATGTTTACAATATATTCTTTATACGAATTCAGTTCCTTGCTAACTACAAACAGTAGTTAATAAAATCGTATACAAACCTAATAATGAGTAAAACATGGATATTTTTCAAGAAGTTATAAACTGCTTAGAAAATAAGAAGAAAACAAAAGGGAAAAATTATAATAATCACATATTAGCTTTTGATGATCTTCAAATTGAGGAATATATTAATCGAGGTCAACAAGGGCTAGTATTAAAAGTTAGCAATGGAATAAAAAGATATTTTGCACTTAAATTTTATAGACCATCAGATCAAAGTGAAGCGATACTAAAAGAAAGTTTGAATAATTTTAGAAAAGAAGTCAGAATACTTGCCTCATTAAGTCATAAAAATATTGTTAAAATATTTTCTGGTGGTTATGCTGTTTGGGAACCATCAAATAAGTTATGGAAAATTGATTCAGGATTTGATTCGCGAAATTCTCTTAAAGAAAATGAGGTCGCCTATTATCTAATGGATTATATTCAAGGTGAGGATTTGTCATCATTATTTCCTGAACTTTCGACTGATAATAATAAAAAAATACA
>JACPVN010000606.1 GCA_016191715.1 Ignavibacteriota bacterium
AGAGCAGAAATAACACTTGCGAGCGTTGAAATTGCATTCAGGTTGCCGGCAGTTTTCCCGATTGTCTCAAGCGACGTTGCTTTGAGTTTAATGGCAAAGGGATTCACCATACCGAGGAGCATGAGCGGTGGGAAAAATAAAATGAAAGCGGCGACAAGAACTGCTGTGCGTAATCCCAACGGTTCTGCAAGAGTAAGAAACGGATGACGAATCCACGGGATGAGGAGAACCCAGATTCCGGAAATGAGAAGCAACGTGCTGAGCCGACCGATGCTTGCATGTTTGTCCGCCATTTTTCCTCCGAGCATGTAACCCAGACTTAACGCGGCAAGTGTAACAGAAATAAGCGCAGACCAGAGAAAAATACTAACGCCATAAAACGGACCAAGCACACGAGTGCCAAGAATTTCCAACGCGAGAACAACTGCTCCGACAACAGAGACAAGCCAATAGAGAAAAAATTTTTTCATTTAATTATTTGTTGATGGTGACTGAGCCGACTCTAAAAGATTCGGCTCATAAATGCAAAATGAACGGTGTTAATATACGATTTTGAAAATGAAAAAGAATTTTTGAACGTATGAATTCCCTTTTGCATGAACATGTAAATTTCTCTATATTTTTCCACAATAACAGACTCAGCACATAGAACAATCCATTCTTGAGAAAATATCTCAGTTTCATCAAAATCGAACATACACTATTTACACTTCCCCTGATATACAGCGGTTTTATCATCGGGATGAAGGAATTGCCTTCGATCGAACTTTTATTTCTGGTTCTCCTCTCTGCTACCGGAGCGCGGATTATCGCATTCGCTCTTAACCGGATTATTGATAGGAACATTGATGCCCGCAATCCGAGGACGCTCATCCGTGAACTTCCGAGCGGTTCAATGACTCTGAACGAAGCGTTGTTAGTAATGCTTACAGGCGCGGTTCTCTACTTTGGTTCAGCATATTTTATCTCCTCGTTTTGTTTGATGATTTCTCCGATACCGCTTGTTATCTTTGTTGTCTATCCGTACATGAAACGGTTTACCGCGCTTGCACATTTCGGCGTCGGACTTGGAATGTCTATGGCGCCGCTCGGCGGATACTTTGCCGCATCTCCTTCGTTTGAAAATATTTTGCCGGCTATCGCTCTTTGCCTGTTCACCATCTTCTGGGGAACCGGCTTCGATATTATCTATGCAACGCTCGATGAAGAGTTCGACAGGAAAGAACGATTGTATTCTTTCGTTTCCCGATTTGGTCGGGAACGTGCTCTTATCTGGTCATCTATTTTTCATGCTATTGCATTCTGTTTTTTGTTGCTGCTCTTCTTCACGACAATTCAGACATGGTACGCAGTTCCGTTCCTTCTTCTCTCCGGATTTCTTCTTTGGTTTGAACAACGAAAAGCAGACGACGTTCATCTTGCATTTTTCAAAGTCAATGCCGGAGTCGGGTTTGTCGTCTTTGTCATGATTGTAACCGGAGCGGTGTTCCATTGAAAATTGCTGTCGGAATTACCGGTTCATCAGGTGCAATATACGCGGTAGAATTTTTGAAACAATGCCCGGGCGATAAATTTCTAATCGTCAGCAAATGGGGGAAAGTTTTATTGAAGGATGAGGCGAATACAACCGAAAAAGATATACAGCCGCACATCAAACGACAATTTTCCAACGATGATTTAACTGCGCCGCTCGCTTCCGGCTCCAACAAGATTGATGCGTATGTCATTCTTCCCTGTTCAACTTCTACGCTTGGAAAAATTGCGTGCGGCATCGGCGATTCGCTCATCACCCGCATCGCACAAGTTTGTTTGAAAGAACGATATAAACTTATTTTGTGTGTGCGTGAAACTCCGCTCGCAACCAACACGCTCGAACAATGCGCGAAACTTTCAAGCTACGGCGCAATCATCATGCCGATTAGCCCGCCCTTGTATTATGTTCCGAAAACTGTCGAAGAATATGTCAACGGTTTTGTTGATAAGTTGATTGGTGTTGTTGGTGCGAAAGAATCGCGCGGGTGGAGAGCATCAGAACTGGAGTAATGGAGTGCTGGAGTATTGGAGTATTGGAGTGATTGTAGATTATTCCATTTTCGATTGACGATTTAAGAATTATTTTTTTTGAATCTTACATCATCAATCCTACATCCTGAATCATAGAAACACATGTCTGACAAAATTCAAACACAAGAACATTCTTTTGTAGAAGTTGCAAAACTCATTCAGGATGCAAGAAGGAAAGCGCTTCAAACCGTCAACACCCAACTCATTGATTTGTATTGGCAGGTCGGCGAATACATCAGCCGGAAAGTCGAGTCAGCGGCGTGGGGTGAAGGAGTGGTAAAGCAACTTGCGACGTACATCGCACGGGAAATTCCCGACGCAAAAGGATTCACCCATCGTAATCTCTTTAGAATGAAACAGTTCTTTGAGACGTATCGCTTCGACGAAAAAGTCTCACCACTGGTGAGACAATTGCCTTGGACGCATAACATTATCATTCTTAGTAAATGTAAAACTTCTGATGAACGAAAATTTTATGTCGAACTGACGTTACGGGAGAAATATTCAAAACGGCAGTTAGAACATCAGATTGACGGTGCTTTGTTTGAACGTACAATCCTCGCACCTATAAAAGTGTCACCACTGGTGACACAATTGTATCCCCTTGCCACACAAATATTTAGAGATACGTACCTTTTCGATTTCCTCAATCTTCCTGAAGGTCACTCCGAATCGGATTTGCAGAAAGGTTTGGTAGCAAACCTGAAAAAATTCTTGCTCGAACTTGGTCGAGATTTCTGTTTCATCGGTGAACGATTTCAGTTACAGGTAGGCGGAAAAGACTTCTACCTTGATTTGCTCTTTTATCATCGCGCTCTGGAATGTTTGGTTGATTTTGAATTGAAGATTGACGATATCAAGCCGGAGTATCTTGGAAAAATGGAATTTTATCTTGAAGCGTTAGACCGTGACATCAGAAAGCCGCATGAGAAACCGAGCGTTGGCGTGTTGCTCTGCAAATCGAAAGATGCGGAGATTGTGGAGTACGCTCTCAGCCGGACACTCTCTCCAACACTCATCGCAGAGTATCAAACGGCATTGCCGGATAAACAATTGTTACAGCAAAAACTTCATGAGTTCTATGAACTGCAAACCGAACTGCTCATGAGAGAATCGGAAAACGAGGAGTGATGCAACATTCATTTACGGATTTTCAATCATACATCCACGCGTTAGAAAAAGCAGGCGAACTCCATCGCACGCAAGTCGAAATTGACCCTGCTCTCGAACTGACGGAAATTTCCGTTCGTGCATTGCGTGAAGGAAAACCCGCGTTGCTTGTTGAGCGACCGAAGGGTTCATCGTTCCCGCTTGTCATCAATCATTTTTCAAGTGCGAATAGAATTGAGTTATCGCTCGGCAGGCATCCCGATGAAATCGGACACGAACTCATTTCGTTTCTTGAACAAGCGATGCCGCCAACTTTCAAGATATTGCTTGAGAATAAACCGACGCTGAAACGATTTCTCAACGCTCGTCCCAAAAATGTTTTGTCAGGAATTTCTCAGCAAGTACTTACTCAACCCAATCTTGACTCACTCCCGATTCAGGTTTGTTGGGAGTTAGATGGTCAACGACCCGACTCGTCTGGAGGACGGTTTATTACCTACGGACAAATCTTCACCTACGACCCGCGAACGGGTAAGCGAAACATCGGTGTCTATCGAATGCATGTGTTTGATAAATCAATTACGGGAATGCACTGGCAAATTCAGAAAGGAGGCGGCTTCCATTATTTTCAAGCAGAAAAATTAGGAAGAGATTTAGAACTTGCCGTTGCGCTCGGAACTTCGCCCGCACTCACGTTTGCAACAATCGCCGCGTTGCCGGAAGGAATTGATGAAGCAATGTTCGCGGGCTTTCTGCAGAACAAACGAGTCGAATTCACAAAAGGAAAATCTATTTCAATTCAAGTTCCGGCAAATGCGGAGTTTGTTCTCGAAGGAATTGTTCCGCAGAAAGAGCGAAGAATGGAAGGACCGTTCGGCGACCACTTCGGACATTATTCCGCCGCCGCGGAGTTTCCGGTTTTTCACATTAAAACTATCACGCACAGAAAAAATCCGATTTATCCGGCAATTGTTGTTGGCAAGCCGCCGATGGAAGATAAGTTTCTCGGCGATGCAACACAGCAAATGCTCGGTCCGCTTATTAAACTCATTCACAAAGAAGTAACCGATTTGTGGGCGTACTACGAAGCGGGTTTCCACAACTTGCTTGTCGTTGCCATCGAACAACGTTATCAAAAAGAAGCAATGAAAGCCGCTCTCGGCTTAATGGGAACCGACCAACTTTCTCTCACGAAATGCATCATCACTGTCTCCTCCGGTGTGAACGTTCGCGACTGGACCGCAGTGCTGAAAGAAATCAAGCACAACTTCGACCCGCACTACGATTTTGTTATGATTCCCAAAGTCCCGCTCGACACGCTCGACTTCACATCGTATAAGATGAATCTTGGAAGTAAGATGATACTCGATGCGACGCGGAAAGTTGGACGGGATACGGGTTCGGGGTTACAGGTTACAAATGATTCAGGATATAGGATTAGTGATTCAGTTCTCAGGGAGATTGATAGAAGAATACTTGATGTTAATCTCATAGACGAGACTTTCTTGTTGGTAAAAATAAATTCACCACTTGCCACTCACCGCTCACAACTTTCCGATCCGGTAACCCGAAACCCGGAAACTGTAACCATCAACAACAGACCCGAAACTGGTCAGGAAATCCTCAAAAAACTCCTTCAACGAAACGAACTTAGAAAATTGAAACTGATTGCAGTCGTCAGCGAGGATGTGGACATTCACAACAAAGAGAGTTATATTTGGGGAGTCTTTACAAGATTTGATTGTGAACGCGACGTACTTTTTACAGAACAAAAAATGCTCGGCATTTCTCCCGTGTACAGCGGCGTGCTTGGAATTGACGCAACTTGGAAACCCGGCTATCCCGAACCACTCACCATGCCCGATGAAATTGTGAAACGAGTTGATGAGAAGTGGGGAAAGATTTGGAAGTGAAGTTCGTTGCATGAAATATTTTCTCTATCTGATGTTGGCGGTGATTGCGTTCTGGTGTTGCGGAGATGATACAGTTAAACATGTTCTTGTTGTCGAACATCCGGAGTGGTCGCCGAATGGAAACACAATCGCAATTCAGAAAGATGAATTTGATGTCCGTTCTGACGGATGCGATTGTGGCGAACAACCTCTTACAAGTCCAAGACCAATTGTAAAAAAAATATATCTTGCTGACACAAATGGAATCATTTTCAAACAACTAACCGGAGACACAGTAACCATAGTCAACCATGAATGGTCTCCGACCGGGACGATGATTGCTTTTACTGCTTATTATGGTGGATTGATTTTGGGGTTGATTGATTCAAATCATCGTGCTTCAATACTGGGAACGTTGATGTATGCTTCAAACGGAATTCAATGGTCGCCTGATGGTTCCGAAATTCTCTACTCACAATTGTTGGGTAACAGTTCTCAACTTATCGCACGACAAATTTCAGGAACGAATAGGCGAATACTTTTTGATGATTCAACGACATCAATTACTTCGTTCAACTGGTCGAAGGGAAATCGGATTGCAATTGCCTTTTACCGTCAATCTGTGAACTTTGTTGCAACAATTAATTCGGATGGAAGCAATTTGAAAATTTTTGATACGACGGGAACGAACACTGTAACTCAACTTACATGGTCGCCGGATGATTCGCTCATCGCATACACGCATAATGTCTCTTCGTATCAAAGTCAGCAGTTGTTTTATTTCAACATTCACACGAATGAAAAAATACAGCGCACAAATTTCCCTGCCGGTAAAAGTTCGATTTCAGGATTACGCTTTTCTCCCGATGGTAAGTATATTAGTGTTGTGAACAGTCTCGGATTATACATTATTGAGAGAATGGGTTCATCAGCACAGCAAATTACGACAGGATTTACGGGTTGCAGTTGGTCACCGGATTCAAGAAAAATAGTGTACATTGAAAACAGTTCAATCAAGATAAGAACTATTCAGTGACGGAATGAAAGCATGAAAGACAGGAACAATTTAGCAAAGAAAGAAAAAGATTGAATCTCAAAACTAACATTACTCATTGCCCGGAATGAAATACTTTCAAGACACGAACCGTATCTTCATAGATGGGATGATGAAAAAGAAAATTGCATTAACAACTACCCTGAGTTGATGAATACATTGACAACAATTTGTCGAGAGTATTTGCAGATGAAAGGGCGAGAGATAGAACGCGCAAAACACATCGGTGGAAAACAGCAACTGAAAAACCGTATAGAAGACGTGGAAAAGGTGGGGAAATGAATATCAAGATGACACGTCATGCTCGCCGACGAGCGAAACTCTATCATATCCCGGAACACACAATAATGAGTTTGATTGAGAAAAGTGAAATGAAACCCGGCAAACATGAAATCATTAAACATATTGACGAATTTCCGTTCCCGCTAAAGATAGTCTTTGAAGTTGAAAGCGATGAAGTTACAGTGATTACTAATTATCTATACAAAAAAGGAAGAAACAAATGAAGATCTATTACGACAATGAAGTTGACGCAGTGTATATCAAGCTCGGTAACCAACAACCGGATGGAGTGGTGGAAATTTCCGAAGGAGTGAACCTCGATACAACTGCTGAAGGAAAAATTGTAGGTGTAGAAATATTAGATGCTTCTAATAAAATTGACATCAGAACAATTCTTTCGTACACTCTTGAGGTGGATAAGAAGTTGTTGTATAAGAAAACTGCTTGATTTGAAAAGACAAAAAAATTTAACCGAAGGTTCTAACGAACGAAGAGGCAACGGTATTCAGGTGACTACGAATCGGACACTACTTACAATTCACACACATTCGATCCAATAAGCGATTGTTGTTAACTTATGACCGTTTCATTCATTATTATTTGGTATATTCAATTATCCTATGCATGATATAACAAACATAAAAAAATCTGTAAACATAATAGAACAAGTTGACTCTGTTTCTTTATCTGATTTGGAACTTGATAGAATATATCACATGGATTGTGTTCTTGGTTTGAAACAACTGCCTGAACAATGTGTTGATTTAGTCGTTACCTCACCACCATATGATAGTATTCGAACATATAATGGTTACCATTTCGATTTACACGCTACCGGAAAGGAATTATGGCGAGTCATGAAGGAGGGTGGAATTGTTGCAGTAGTCCTTCAAGACCAAACGAAAAAATTCGGGAAATCACTTACTACCTTTAAAACAATTATTGATTGGTGTGATAACATTGGATTTAAGTTATTCGAGTGTGTAATTTATAGGAAACACGGTCCGGAAGGTGCTTGGTGGAAAGGACGATTCAGGGTAGATCATGAATACATGCCAATTTTTCTAACAGGTGAAAAACCACAGTATTTTAATAAAGAGCCATTGAAGGTTCTATCAAAACATGGTGGGAAAGTTATGAGTGGGAGTGGGAGTAGAAGGACTGACGGAAGTACAAATCCAACAGTGAGGAGAGCAATAAACGAGAAGAAATGTCGTGGCACTATTTGGGATTATCTCATGGCTGGCGATAAAGATCCCCTCAAAAGAATGCATCCCGCTCCGTTTCCTGATAAGATACCTTATGATTTTATCCAGTGTTTTTGTCCACCCGATGGACTTGTGTTGGATCCCTTTGTTGGAAGTGGCTCTACTGCAGTTGCTGCAAAAAAACTTCGTCGTAAATATATTGGTTTTGATATCAGTAAAGAATATTGCAGAATTGCAGAACGACGTCTGAGACATACAGTTATAGAAACTTCTTTATTCTAGAGTATCATATCTGGTGTTTCGAGAGTGTACTCTATGTTTTGACCACTTGTCATCGCCCATGAAAGTGGATTTAATTGTAACATATCTCTAAGATTATTTCCGTTTACTCGTTTTCCTTCGCTCTCAAAATCCTTTTTTGTGAAGGTATAAAGTTGAAGGTCTGAAAATGTCCATTTCTCCTCACGGTATCGCCATCCGGTAAGTTCGCTTAATAAGGTAATAAACTTAACAATTCTTTCCTTCGCGTAGATATCTATCTTGTACAACTTTTCATCTTGAAGTGTAATATTGAACGGTTTACCTTCTGTTGTTGAAATCCTCAGTCGATCACCTCTCTGGTTAGGAATGCTAATTTCGTCGCGTAATCGAAAAAAGTTATTCATCGCTTCGATTTGTGAATATACTGTATAATGTTCGTGCATGAAAAGATTTCTTAAAGGACTATCAACTTTATCTATACCAAGGAAACGCAACCAATTTAAAACATTTTCTGGGTAACTATAGAGAACCTGAAATGTTCCGTCTGTAAAAAACAGTGGGCATATCGCACTTTCAGGTATATCAATATGCACCGTTGAATTGAGTATTCCGATGAGTAGATGGATGGTTGCCAGAGGATACTTCAATCTGAAATCGTGGAGGCCATCGTAATCACGCATGATATTTGGTTGAATGCAATTCTGGAAGTTTTTCCAATCTTCGGGTTTTTCATTTTTATTATATACAAGCATGTGGTGTCCAAGGCTCTTGACCCCCGAACGAAATATCTCAATATCCAAAAAGCATGTATCTTTATTTTTAACCGATTCTCCTTTTTTCAATACCAATACTTTGCCATCATAAAATCCGATTATCTGCCAGTCCAGATAATGTGACATCAACAACCCACAGAGTAATCCATCGCTGTCTGGACTGAGAATGCATTTATTTTTCTTTTCTACGATCCATGGAAATTGTTTTATGACCCGAAGATAATCAATGACCTCATCTCTTCCATACAACAACTCTTGTATTCGAGACGTACCAGAATTTAGCAGATTATAGTTTTTCATCGAAATGTTTAGATGCGAAGAACTCTTTAAGTGGCAGGTTTAATGCGATGGCAATCTTCTCAATATTTACAATTGAGATATTTCTCTTACCACATTCTACGCTAGTAATGTATGTTCTATCTAAGCCGGAAAGATGGGCAAGATGTTCTTGTGATATGCCTTGTTTATGTCGAAGTTCTTTAATACGAATTCCAATTTTGTTTTTGATTGACATAAAGTTGCAAGAAAGATAGGTTTTAGTTGATTAAAGGTCAACGGACTATGAGTCACAATATACATTTTCCTCGAATCCTGATAATCAGGAAATTTTTCGTATTTTTGTACAGTTATGTTAAATATGAATCAAAATTTCCGCGACAAGAACCTTCTCCCCATCTTCCAAAAACTCCAATCCGGAGAACGTCTCTCCCTCGAAGATGGACTGACACTATACAACACCAACGACATCATCTCGCTTGGGAAGATGGCAAATTACGTTCAACAGAGAAAGAGCGGCGATGCTGTGTACTTTGTACTGAATCAGAAAATCGAGCATACGAATATTTGTGTTCTCTCGTGCAAGTTCTGTGACTTCGCAGTGAAGAAAGGTGATGCCAACGCATACGAAATGACGACTGAAGAAATTCTCTCGAAAATCACTCCCGAAATTACGGAAGTCCACATCACCGGCGGGATGCCGGCAGATTGGAAATGGGAACGCTACGTGGACATCGTTCGCTCGATTCACGAGAAGTTTCCGAATGCAGATGCGAAAGCGTACACCGCAGTCGAGATTGATTTCTTCCACAAAAAATTCAAGATATCTATTGAGGAAGTTCTCCGTCAACTTAAAGCGGTTGGTTTGCGAACGATGCCCGGCGGCGGCGCGGAAATTTTCTCCGAGCGTGTCCGGCGGTTGTTGTTCAATCAAAAGATTGGCGGAAATGTTTGGCTCAACATTCACAAGACCGCGCACAAAATGGGAATTCCCACCAACGCAACGATGCTGTACGGTCACATCGAAACAATAGAAGAGCGGCTCATCCACATGCTCAAACTTCGTGAAGCACAAGATGAAACCGGTGGATTCCTCACATTCATTCCGCTTGCGTTTCAACCGGGCGATACGGGAATCAAACCGAGCAATCAATTCACTTCCGCAATTGATGATTTGAAAACAATTGCCATCTCCCGACTCATGCTCGATAACTTTCCGCACATCAAAGCATATTGGGTGATGCTGACGGAGGAAGTCGCATCGGTTGCGCTCAACTTCGGTGCAGATGACATGGACGGAACAGTCGGACACGAACGCATTGCACACGATGCAGGCGCAATCTCGCCGATGCAATTGACGAAAGAACATATCATCAAAATTATTAAGGATGCCGGAAAAATTCCGGTTGAGAGGGATGTGTATTACAATCCGCTCAATGTGTATGCCGACCATGTCGTTGGAAAAATTCCGTACCTGAATTCAATTCCGTTCTACGCGCACTTCGAGAAACGGCAATTCAGAATTCTTCCTGTTGCCCCGCGCCGCATGGGAGTTCTCAGCGAGAAAGGACAAATTGACGCTGGTTTGTTTTCACTGATGGATTATTTCAAACAAGACGAGAATCTTGAATTGATGGGTTGGTGTCTTGCTTCACGAGATCAAGTCAAGAGTGTCACGCTGTTCTCGAAAGAGGGTTGGGGTGACTTGAACGGAAAGAAAATTGGAATCACTGATGATACAGCGACATCGGTACATCTTCTCCGCGTGTTGCTTGAAAAGAAATACAATGTCCACGCACAGTTCGAGCGGCTTCATGCCGGAGTGAATGATGTTTCAGCGTATGATGCAGTTCTTCTCATTGGCGATGAAGCGATGAAGCGGAACAAATCGGGGTTGCACGGCTTCGAACTTGTGTATGATTTGGCAAAAGAATGGTACGATTGGAAAAAGATGCCGTTCGTGTTTGCTGTCTGGGCGATGAAAAAATCGCTTGACGAATCGTTGAAGAACGCATTGAAAGAAATCATCACACACTCGCTTGAGAAATCTGAAATTGATTTTGTTGCGGATGCAAGATTGCATGGAAACGAAATCGGATGGAGCGAAGAGGAAACCCGCCAATATCTCGAAGGATTTAACTTCCATCTCGGCGAACGAGAGATGGAAGCGATGATGGAGTTTCGGAGTTTGGTTTTGGACATTGAAACTGTAACAGTAAGATAAAGGAAACATTATGGGTAAAGTAAAAGAACAAGCGGTGGCATATTCAACAAGAAAGAAAGTCGCAGTATCGGAAAAACTTCCTCCTCCGAAACAAGCGGTACTTCAATTTGTACATCGGCTGAAAGATGATGTTGGTTATGAGGACATCATGGAAGGAGTGTATGTTCTCGAACAGATTTATAACGCAGAAAAGCAACTTGACGAAGGGAAGTTCTACACCCACGAAGAAGTTAAAAAGAGGTTGAGCCAATGGCTCAAATAATTTGCTCACCGGATGCGACAAAAGACCTCGAACAAATCGGTGAATATATTTCAAAAGCGTCACCACGATATGCACACATTACTGTGGAAAAATTGTATCATGCTGTTGATATATTAAAACTATTTCCAAGAAGCGGAAGAATAGTTCCTGAATTACATATGGATTCGCGAAGAGAATTGATTGTGGGAAATTATCGGATTCTACATCGTCTCATGAATGGTGCATGTGAAATTTTGAGAATCTTTCATGTGAAACGTGACCTGTTGAAAATTTTAGTTTAAGAATAACAATGACATTATCACCCCTTTATCAAAAAATTCAAAATTACCAACGCCTCACCCCCGAAGAAGGTCTCTTCCTTCTTAAGAACGCGGAACTGCTCGACCTCGGCGGACTGGCGAACGAAATTCGTTTCAGGAAAAATCCGGAGCCGCAAGTTACGTTCGTTGTTGATACAAACCCGAACTACACGAACATCTGCAACATTGATTGCATCTTTTGTGCATTCTATCGTCATCCGGGAGAGAAGGGTGAGTACACGTATTCTGTTGACCAAATGATTGAGAACTTCAAGCGAGCCGCTACGCAAGGTGTGACAACAATTCTCCTGCAAGGCGGAGTCAATCCTGCGATTCCGTTTGAGTATTACATCGAGATGGTGGAACGGACGGTGAAGGAAGTGCCGGAAGTAACGCCGCACTTTTATTCCATATCAGAAATTATTGGGATGTCTCAGGTCTCCGGTTTTACGATTCAGCAAGTGTTACAAAAATTGTGGGATGCAGGTCAACGAACTATTCCCGGCGGCGGTGCGGAAATTCTTTCCGACAGAGTGAAGAAGAAAATTTCTCACTTGAAAGGAACGAGTGAAGATTGGATAAGTGTGATGCGTGAAGCGCACAAGGTTGGGTTCAAATCAACAGCGACGATGATGTACGGACATTTGGAAAACGACGACGACATCATCACGCATCTCGAAAGCATCAGACAGTTGCAGGATGAGTATCATGGATTCACGGCGTTTGTTCCGTGGAGTTTCAAGCCGGGTAATACGCCGCTCGAAAAAATTATCCCGCACTACGCAACGCCGACGCGATACTTGCAGATACTCGCCTTCTCCCGCATCTATCTTGATAACTTCGACCATATTCAGGCGTCATGGTTTTCGGAAGGGAAGAAGACGGGGCAAATCGCTCTCCACTTCGGCGCGGATGATTTTGGCGGAACGCTCTTCGAGGAGAATGTTCATGCGGAAGCAAACTTCATCAACAAAACAAATGTGGATGAAGTGATACAAATGATTCAGGATGCAGGTTTTACGCCGGTGCAGAGAACGACACTGTATGAAATGTTGAAGGTGTATGAAAAAGCGGCTTAAAGGGATTGACGATTTACGATAGCTTAATTCTGATTATAAAATTCATTGAAAGAATTTGTGATTCATCATTTTTACGTTTAGATTTGAATGCAACACCTAATATTCACAACAAACAAAGTTTATGTCAGCCATTTCACAACAACTACTTACTCAAGCGCTATCCTTGCCGCCAACGGAACGGGCCGAGTTAGCAGACCGACTTCTGACGAGTTTAGAAATTCCATCATCCCAATCAATTGATGAACTGTGGGCGAAAGAAGTTGAGGAGAGAATAGACGCGTACGAACGCGGGGAGATATCCACTGTCCCTGTTCATGAAGTGTTTGAGAAACTCCGAAAGAAACAGATTCAGTGAGAATTGAGTTTCTCACCGTTGCAGAGGATGAATTTGTTGATGCAGTCAATTACTACAATCAAAAACAGAATGGGCTTGGAGATGAATTCAACCTTGAAGTTGAACAAACGATTAAGAGAATCAAAGAATTTTCTTATGCTTGGTCTCCTCTTTCAACACGAACACGACGATGTTTAACAAACCGCTTTCCTTACGGTGTGATATATCAAGTTTGTGATGAAACAATCCTAGTTATTGCAGTAATGCATCTTCACCG
>JACPVN010000607.1 GCA_016191715.1 Ignavibacteriota bacterium
CGAATAAGAATCTTGCAGTGGAAGTTCGCTCTCAACAATTCAGAAATGATTTATGGTACCGTCTGAATGTCATGAAGTTAGAAATACCACCGTTACGAAATCGTCGTACTGATATTGTTCGTTTTGCAGAATATTTTTTGAATAAGTTTAAAAAACTGCAACAACCCAAAAAACTAACTGCAGATGCCTTGGCTGTGCTTGAACGATATCAATGGCCCGGAAACGTTCGCGAACTACAATCAACTATTCAACGGGCTATCGCACTCTCGGATGATGATTTGATAACGACAGAAGACCTGGCAATAGAACCAAACATATCAGTAAATCTTCCGGAAAAATTTGATGCTGATTCTTTGCACTCTGCTTTAGTTTCACTTGCCGAAAGCGAAAAGAACCATATTCAGTTCATCCTTCATTCTGTAAAATGGAATATTTCCCAAGCCGCCAAGATTTTGCAAATAGGGAGAAACACGTTATATGCGAAGATGAAAGAATACGGAATTGAACATCAAGAAGAGAAATAAGTTTTACATGCAGTAATTTGTTCTATGTACGAACACTGTTCACACTATAAACAGTGTTACTGCTGCTAATGACAGTCACTTAGAATTGGATGATGCTACAAATTTCGATGCTTTCTAACCCATCACCCGTCCCCTTCCCTTTGCAAAAGGGAAGGGGAGTGAGGGGTAGGGTTGCGTGTAAGTTACAATGTCATTAACGTTAATAACAATGGCTTGCCATTGATTGACCTCGAGTTGACCGCTTTGTTAAAAACCGCTAAAGCGGTTATAAAAACTAGATTTTGTTTTTAACCCCAGACTTAAGTCTGGGGTTAGCGATACAAACTCTTTCTTTTTGAAACCGTTTCAACAATTATTCATTGTTCAGTTTAAAACACAAGATATCCGAAGAACGTCCGCTGGTTACCGGACGTTTTTTTTGTTCGATGATTGAACATTGTTCAAACCTTGAACAATGAGACAAATCGAAAAACGGTCGAAATTGTAAATTACAAGTCATAATCAATCATAATGACATTACGTTTCCCCGGCATAACAGTTGAAGTTATCTCAAAAAAAATATAAAGAATACAATGAACATTACTTAACATCATATTTTAATCACTGTGTGTAGAGGGTATTAGGAGATTACTTGCTGAAAATATTAGCAAAGTCTATCAGGAAAAATTCTGGGGACTGAAAGATTTTAGTATGGATATGGATTCCAAACGAATTGGGATTTTAGGTCCGTACGGTTCGGGGAAATCAACCTTAGTTCATATCTTAACAACTGTAACAAAACCTACCAAAGGAACGGTCACGTTCAACGGTACCGATATTGCTGAATCACCAGACGAATTACGGTCGTTATTAGGATATATGCCTCAAAACTTCGGTGTGTATTCAACGCTGACAGCGCTTGAATATTTAGAATATATCGCCGCAATGAAAGGAAATAGCCGGAAACTCAATCATGATAATATTCATGAACTGTTGGAATTAATGAAGCTGACTACCGTACGAAAGCAGATATTGGGCTCATTATCACCGGGAATGAGACAGAATTTAGGTATCGCTCAAATGTTTCTGAATGACCCGAAAATATTTGTTGTAGATGAATTATCTGAAGAGTTACTTCCGGAAGAGCGTCGTGAGGTTTTGCAAATAGTATCAGAACGTTCACAGGGAAAGTTGTTACTCATTACTACGGAACGTGCTTCAGATTTAGAAGGATTGGTTGATGAAATTTATATTTTATCAAATGGCTCGGTACTTGCTAAAACAACACCCGAGGAATTCAAACAAATCGTCAGAGGAAAAGTGTGGGAGTGGACGGTTCCGAATGCACAATTATCAGTCGTTCGGCGACGTTACTTCACGGTGAGTACAGAACATACACGTCAAGGTGATTTACTGAGATTAATCTCCGATGAATCTCCGGGTGATGCTGCCCGGAACGTGAGTCCGACTCTTGATGATGTATATCAGTATGTCCTTCATATCTGGAAAGGAAGCATCCAATGAATACTCTTCCGATAATATTTCAGATAGTGAAAGCGAATTTCTTTGATGAGATTCGCCGTGACAAATTCTTTCTGACAAGTCTTGCAGTCCTTGCTATCATTGTTGCCGCTGTCCCTCCGCCCGATGCAAGTCATACAATAGTCAACTTAAGTAACTATCGTCCGTTATATAACTCTGCGTGGATTGGAACACTCGTAGCAGTTCTTACTTCAATCATTATTGCATTAACCGGTTTTTTTCTTCTTCGTGGTAGAATTGAAAAAGATAGATATCTAGGCATTGATGAATTGTTTGCCACAACAAACGTGGGGAGAGTGGCATACCTCTTGGGAAAATTCTTGAGTAATATTGCTGTACTACTCTTGATCGTCCTGTTCACTGTATTGACAAGTATTATTTTGCAACTCAAATTCGGAGAAGAGCCATACATTCATCTTTGGTCAATTCTATCTCCATTTTTCATGATTACGTTACCAATCGTCCTCGTAGTTTCCGCTTTAAGTATTTTCTTTGAGATTTCAAGAGGATTAAACGGATTGTTTGGAAACATTCTTTACTTTGTCATCTGGGTGTCATTTCTTTTCAGTTCAGTTCAACCTATTGAAAAATCGAATAGGATATTACTTGGTTCTGAGAATGATATATTCGGAATATCTGCCACGCTGACGAGCGTAAGTTCCTTAATAAAAGAACAGCACGATAATTATACCGGTTTGATATATTTCGGTATTTCCATCAAAGACATGAATGAAATTACAGAAGCCGTCGAGTGGCATGGTGTATCCTGGAGTTTAGAATCATTTGCACCTCGTATCGGTATTGCAGGTGTTTCTTTTTTACTCATGTCACTATCAGGACTACTTTTTTTCCGATTCGACCCGGCGTATGAGAGAAGAAAGAAAGTTCGGAATGCTTTGAGGGATAGAAGTTATATCCGTAAAGAGGAAACAAATGTAATATTTCCGGTCATTCAAAAAATAATCACCCCGATCCTTTCAGTTCAACGATGGAGAAAATTTGAACAGATGTTGTACTCCGAGTTA
>JACPVN010000608.1 GCA_016191715.1 Ignavibacteriota bacterium
TATTTTCTGGGGATTTGTAATTCTTCTTCTCGCAATTCTTGAATCCATCGGCGAAGGACTCTTCCCCGGATTTTCTTTGGCATTTCTCGGAATCATCTACAAGCCATTAGTTTTTCTCCAAGATGTCGTCAGTGTTCTTGTGATTATCTCCATCGCTATTGCATTGTACCGGCGATACATTTCAAAGCCGAAACGATTGGATATAAGCGGACATGCTCAGTTCGATGCAACATTGATTCTCATGATGATTCTCATGATTATGCTTTCGATGTTCGGACAGAACGCGGCGCGTATCAGTTTGGGAGTTGATGAAGGCAATGACGCGAGAATTATATCAAGTACACTTACGCCAATGTTTGATGGGTTTTCAGAAAGAGGGAAGGAATCATGGTTCACTTTGTTTTGGTGGATTCACATGGGATTTGTTCTCGGATTTATGAACTATCTTCCGAAATCGAAACACTTGCATATCATGTCTTCGATTCCGAATGTTTTTTTTGCAAAGCATGAACCACGAGGCACTCTCAAAATGCTTAATCTTGCCGATGAAACACTCACCAAGTTCGGCGCGTCGGATGTAGAAGATTTTACATGGAAACAACTTCTTGATGGTTACGCCTGTACCGAATGCGGACGTTGCACTGCTTCGTGTCCTGCAAATATCACCGGCAAACTGCTTTCGCCAAAGAAAATCATTGTGGATATCCGTCACCGTCTGATGGAAAAAGCGCCACTATTAGAAAAATCACCAATCACCAATCACCAATCACAAACCAACAACCACGAACTATTAACAAAACAACTCGTAGACAACTACATAACTGAAGACGAACTCTGGGCGTGTACGAGTTGTATGGCGTGTGTCCAGGAGTGTCCGGTACAGATTGAACATGTTGATTCAATTGTTGATATGCGACGATATCTTGTGTTAAACGAATCGCGTTTTCCAAAGGAGTTACAGACGACATTTACAAATCTGGAACGGAACTTTACTCCATGGGCGTTCAGTCATTCAACACGTGCGGATTGGGCTGAAGGTTTAAATATTCCAAGAATGTCGGAGAAACCGAACGTGGAATTTTTATTCTGGGTTGGATGTGCCGGCTCGTATGATGCACGTTATAAAAAAGTTACACAGTCATTTGCTCAATTGATGAAGATCGCAGGGATTGATTTTGCAATTCTCGGAACGGAAGAGAAATGTAACGGCGACCCGGCTCGCAGAGCGGGAAATGAATATCTTGCGCAGACGCTAATGATGGATAACCTCACCACATTGAATAACTATCATGTGAAGAAGATTGTAACAACTTGTCCGCACTGTTTTAATGTCTTCAAGAATGAATATCCTCAACTTGGCGGGAAGTACGAAGTGATTCATCATACTGATTTTATTCAGAATTTGATAAACACCGGGAAACTGAAACTCTCGAAAGAGAATCAGGCGAAGATCACTTATCACGATTCCTGTTATTTGGGAAGATATAATCAGGTGTACGATTCACCGAGAGAAACGCTACGTAATATTCCGGGAGTAGAACTTGTCGAGATGAATCGCTCCCGTGATAAAGGATTCTGTTGCGGCGCAGGAGGAGCAAGAATGTTCATGGAAGAAACTACTGGAAAGCGTGTTAATATCGAGCGAACGGAAGAAGCGCTTTCCCTCAAACCTGACGTAATTGGAACCGCCTGTCCGTTCTGCATGACTATGATGACGGATGGCGTGAAGGATAAAGAAGTGTCAGATAAAGTGCAAGTGAAAGATATTGCAGAGTTGGTATATGAGGCAATCAATTCCCCTCAATAGGTTTCTCTAATTATTTTACTTCTGAGCGAAGTTCGTTTCGTCCTTATCGTTTGTACAAGCAATCTCCATTTTCTATATTTGCCTGCACTATTAATGACACAGATTGAAAAAGATTAAAGAACTCCTTACCAAGCAACGGATAAAAAAAGCGCTCCTGATATTCGCTTCCCTCATTGTACTTTTCTTTGTATTCAATGAAATAGTCATGCCATGGTATGTGGGTCGCCGGGATGAAGTTGTTGTTCCATCGGTCATTGGGAAACCCGAAAAAGAAGCAGTAAGAATTCTTGCTTCAGCAGGACTTACACCAATGAAAGGAGATATTCTCAACGATCCGCGATATCCGGTTGGGACAGTAACCAGCCAAAATCCCTTTGAAGGAAAATTCGTCCGACAGAACCGTCGCGTTTATTTAACCCTAAGCGGAGGCGAACCGTATGTAACTGTTCCGAATCTTCGCGGAAGAACGCTTCGTGATGCAAAATTTCAACTCGAACGAGTTGGACTTTTATTAGGGCAGGTGGTGTACGAAGGTTCGGATGAATTTCCGGAAAACACCATCATTAGTCAATCCGTGTCTCCGCGGCAAAGTATTAAGCGAGGAAAATATGTAGCCGTAGTCGTTAGTCGCGGGCGACTTTCTGAAAAAATTGCCGTCCCGGATTTAATCAATAAATCACTATTGGAAGCAACCGATATTCTTTCTGTTCTTGGTTTGAAGATTGGAAAAGTAACTTTCCAATCACTTCCCGATGTTTTGCCCAACACCATTGTTGACCAGTACCCCCGTGCAGGAGTCATGATTCGACTCTATGGTACTGTTGATTTATTCGTTGCTCAGGAAACCACGAAGCAAGATGAAGGAGAGGAAAATTAATTAACGATGTACAATATTGTCATTGTATCATATAATCTTCAAACTGAAATCGTCAATCCTCTATGAAAATATTTCATCCCGCTTTGCAGGAAGCAATCAGAAATTCGAAATCCAAACTAATCCGAAATCATCATGAAAACTAATCCGAAATCCGAAATCCGAAATCCGA
>JACPVN010000046.1 GCA_016191715.1 Ignavibacteriota bacterium
GATGCGAATATAATTCACATCTCCGCGAATGACAGCATTGAACCAGACACTGCTTTCTTTTTCTATTTCAACATCACCAATAATTTCCGCGCTTTCTACATGGAAAACGCTTGGATGAATTTTTGGGGTAATCCCTTTGAACGAGTGAACCATCAATCATCCTCGCCACGCGGCGGATTCCAACCTGCGCGTTTCCATTTCATCAATTCAATTCGTACGTTTCCAATCAAGACTTTCATCTTTGCCAAAATCGGAACACGGGCTTCATCATTACTAAACCAACCTTCAAATTCTCCTGTCATTCCGAATATTCCGACAAAATCTGCCCGTCCATCAAAATGAACAACATCTATAGGATAATCCACAGCATCAATTTCTTCACTCGTGCGTTCATTCATAAAATTTAAAAACGTATTGACTTTCTGTTCCTGAATAATGGTCGGAATAGTCACCGTATGTTTATATCTAACTCGAGAGCGGGCGAAAAAGAACAGTGACAAACCGTCCTGAAAAAATGTATCTAAGACAAGAGTTTGTTGTTTACTAATTGCTTCAGTCCCAAATTCCCCTTGTTTGATATCCATCGAACGTTTGTCATAATCCATTTCGTAGGTAATGTGCCACCATTTATTTTCATCTTTTGTCCGCGCCCTGAACCAATCTGAACAAAGCGGCGGACTTATTTTCGATTCATAAATTGTATGCAAATCAACAAAAGGTACTCCTTTGTACGAATCAATATACGCTATTGCACTATAGAGCGTATATCCATTCTCTTGAAATTTATCTACTATCTTTATCCGAACCTGACCAATATCAATAAATGCATAACTGACGTTGTATGTTAATTCCTCGCCGACCTGGAAGAGCAACGAGTCGTTTGCTTCCCATGTTCTTTTATATTCGATGCTTTTTGAGTTTCCCGCTCTCAGACCCGATGCCTGAAATACAAGCAATAACCAAACTACATATCTACTCAGATGAATAATCTTTTCCATAAATGTTAAGATTCTGACTTAATGCAATCCGGCAATTTTTTCTGCTTCAGGAAACAACGTCAACGCTTTTTGAAATTGTCTGTCTTCGGCAAGGATAACCGGATACGAACCTTCATTTCCCCAAATATTTCTTGCAATCTGTGCTTTGATGTATGCTTTAATAAATCCTGTATCTGTTGTAAATTCCTCTTCATTCATCTTGATGTCTTTTATCGTTGCAATCTTTATACACTCGGATACCATATCATCAGTGACAACAAATTCCTTCACGAACTTTGAAAAATCCGATTCAAACTCTTCACGGATTTTTTTTCCGTTCCTCTCCATGTACTTCGTACCGTAGTCGAGGAAAATAACTTTGCGTCGAAGTTCGGCTGTGTAGTTCGTCAACTTGCCTGATTTAATGATGTAATCAGGAGTAATGCCACCGCCGCCAAGCACTGTTCTCCCACCTGAAGTTTTAAATTCCGGTCTTGATGAATCACCTTTTTCCGAATGTTCAACATTTTCTCCTTCTTCTTCTTCGATGTTTGCGTGACGATACGCGTCTCTGTCTTTATTATCGTACGGGCGTTGAATCAATCTCCCCGAAGGCGTGTAATATTTTGCAATTGTCAATCGGAAAGCGGATTTATCAGGTAAATCAAACTGACGTTGGACTAATCCTTTTCCAAATGTCGTCTCGCCAACTATCAATCCCCTGTCCCAATCCTGCATTGCGCCAGTAACAATTTCACTTGCCGAAGCAGAACCGCGATTTACTAATATTATAAGAGAAACGTCAGTGATTTTTCCACTCCCATCGCTTGAATAATCTTCATTGAATCTATCAAGTCGTGCTTTCGTGTAAACAATTTTCTTGTTGCCTGGCAATAACTCATTTGCCATCTTGAATGCTTGTTCAAGATACCCGCCGCCGTTGTCGCGCAAATCGAGCAGTAATTTTTTCATCCCTTTACTGCGGAGTTTATCTACCGCTTGAACAAATTCATCATGCGTTGTTGCAGAAAAACGATTGACCCGAATGTAGCCGATTGTTTCATCAACCATAAATGAGACATCAACGCTGTAGAGCGGTATCTTATCACGAGTTATATCAAACTCAATCATACTTTTTTCATCAGCGCGAACGATGGATACTTTAACATGCGTCCCTTTCGGACCACGAAGTTTTTTCGGGACATCTTCCCTCTTTATTCCCACCGATGAAGTGTCATTTATCTTTACAATTTTATCTCCCGCTATAATACCAAGTGCCTCGCTCGGTCCGCCGGGGATCGGTGAAACAACCAATAATGTATCGTTGATGATATCGAATTCTACGCCGATGCCTTCAAACGCACCTTGAAAATCTTCCGTGACCCGCTCCAATTGTTTTGGTGGAATATAAATAGAGTGCGGGTCAAGTTGTCCCAAGACACCGTTGATTGCCGCTTCAACTAATTTCGGTGTATCAACATCTTCGACGTAAAACTTTTCGGTTATGCTTACAACTTCTTTGAACTTATTGAGTTGTTCAAAAAGATTATCGCCTGAAATCAGACTGTTGAGTTGCATCCCTAACAGAAGGGCAAGAACACACAAAAGTGCAGTAATTGAGAAAGAAAATCGTTTTTTCATGATATTGTAAAAAATTCTATGTGAGTATATCTAAAAATCGCTTGAAAGTCAAATAGACCTATCACAACAAACAACCATATATTAATCTGATATTGTTTGATATGTAACATCCAAATATTAGGGAATCTCTAAACTTCTTCTCGTTACCCAAAAAGTAAATGGCTGTATCGAGACAACATCAATGTTTTTGTATAACGAAATAGTTCCCTCAACTATCATTTCTTCCGGATTGGAACATAACACTTTATATCCCGTGTATCTCCCACAATCTCGCAAATATGCGTAATCTAAACTCATTTCTGCCGGAAAGTACACACTATCATCGCCTCTCAAATTCCAAAAGAATTGAAGACCAAATTTTTGTCCAGGAAGCAACATCATCTTTCGGTTCATTATTAAGTCCCTGTTCAAAAAATCCTTTTCACTTATTTCGATTGTTTTTTTTCTGCCATTTGTTCGAAGCCATGAAATATTCAAAATTCCTCTGATGTTGACAGAATCGAAAAATACTTCATCATAGATATTTTCACCGACAAGTTTTAGGCGAACCATCTGCGCTCCGGGCGGTGCTACCCTGTCCGGAAGTTGTTCGACAAGTTCCACTTGTACGGAGAACACATTTGCCGGCTGTACATATACAGGAAGTTCTTCCTTACAAGAAAGTGAAAACATTCCACACAAAAAAATTATCAGACTGAAAGTGAGGAACGTCCTTGATGTTGTAATGTTACATTTCATCTTTGTTTTCAATTCTAACGAACTGCTTTCCAACGGGTTACCGCGGATTTACCGAACAACCAAACCGATAGTGCATTCAAGAACCATAAACCACTGATGTAGAAATAACCATACTTCCGATACCTTCTTGGTGATTCACGGACTGTGAGTGAATGTTCAAAGACTACTTTACCCACTTTTTTCAACCGAGCAAAAAGGTCAAAGTCTTCTCCTGCCGCCATTTGCTCATTAAACCCTCCGACACAGTCAAAATATTGTTTCCGTATGATTTGACATTCGCCCCTTCCCATCCCGATACCAACAACATTCATTAATGCAAAGTACTTGTTATAAAATTGATGGAACATTGTATCCCACAAAGTCTCTTCCTGTTGATAGACACGCACATTGCAGGTAAGTGCAATTGTTTTGTAATCATTCATAACTTGTAAGAGAGTCTGAAAATATTGTTCTATGTTCTCAATCAAAACATCTGCATCTAAGAACATGAGAATTTCACCTTCGGAAATATTCGAACCGAGATTTCTTCCCATAGCAATTGTCTGATGAGTTGCATCATGCACTTCAATGACTTTGTCTGCATTTTGATGTGCTATATCTAACGTTCTGTCTATGCTTCCTCCATCGCTGATAACAATTTCCATTTGAAATTGTTGCCGAAGTTGCGGAGTAAATTGCCCAAGCGTTCGTTCGAGCAATCTTTCCTCATTCAAGGTCGGGATAATGATACTTATTTTCGGTTTCATGGAAGACTGTATGAGTTACATCTCGTATTTGATGCCAACAGCAAACCGTCGCGGTTCATAATATGCGGATGGGTCTGCTAACTGTCCGCCGATTTTACCATTCGCATCAGCCCAACGTGCATTGAGTGAGTTGAATACGTTGTTAATGCTTCCGTAAAACATAAAAGCGGTCTTTTGCGTGATTGGAAGTCGTTTAGAAAATTTCATATTCAATGTACTGCTTGATGGAAGGCGTGCATTATTCGGAATAAACACCCGTGTCGAGTCAAGTGTAGTAAATCCATCTCGTGTCGGAAAATATGTGTATGGTTTTCCTGTACTATACGACCACATGATATTCCCGGAAATATTGAGCGGAAATTTCATATCTAATTCTATCTTCAGTGAATGTGTTTGATCCCAACTTAATGGGTACGGAGTATTGGCAACCGGAAATCCCCATTGTTGCATATTGATTCCCTGATCCACATAATCGCTCACTCCTTCTGTTCGCATCAGCGTGTATCCGATTGAACCGGAGATATCTTCACTTCGATGACGCATAAAAACGACTTCAATTCCTTCTGCATTGGCAAATGCATTGTTCACATACTCGGCGAAACCATAGTCGCCGGCAGAACGTGCTTTCGATGCTAAAAATGTTTTTGAGTCAATCTGGTCAATAAATTCTTTTTTGAAGTACGTGAGACTGACCATATCCTTCTCATCAAATCCATATTTGATTCCAATTTCCCAGGCGTGAGTGCGTTCCGGTTTCAAATCGGGATTGCCGACGAGAACGTTGACGCCGCTTCGTAATTGTGACGGATTAATTCCTGAGTACAAATAATCAAACAACGGAAATTGAAAATAATGTCCATAATTCATTACCACCAGAATATTCCATGTTAACGGAAAAGACAAGCCCATTCTCGGTGAAAGTTGTTGCTTCATAGAAGCTTTGACAAACTTCGTTAACTGAGTTTGATATTGTCCGTTTGCTGAATCTACGAGAACTTTTTCAACGACGGGCCGTTCGCTCGAAGGGTCGAGAAAATCCCAACGGAAACCCAGATTGACTGTTGCACCATCCGATTCAACTTGTAATTTATCTTGCAAATAAATCGCCCCGGAACGCGGGAAGTAATGGTAATTTGAACTGAAATTCAGTAGAGGTTCATCAATTAATATTTTTCCAAAGTAAGTTCTTTGAGGTTCGTACTTCACGAGGTCGGAATAAATGTCGTACTGGTTGATTTCAAATCCGAACTTTAACAAATTGAGTGGGTTCGGCTGAATTACCAGATCACCTTTTGCCGTCATGATATTTTGCTTGGTCTCAGCCCACCACGCTCTGTTTCCACTTACGACATATTGCAGAAAAAAATCATAATTATAAGGAGTAAGGTCAAGCGCATTTTTGTCTCCCTCTCCGATGCTGTTGAATAAATAGGAATAACTCAGATTGAGAGAGTAATGTATGCCTTCAGAAAGTGTGTGCGAAAACAATATCGAAGTTCTGTCTGATGTTCTCCTCCGTCCGGGTAACCCATCGAGATTAAATCTCCAACTATATTCATAATCTTTCCAGTTCCTGAACGAATAAATTGTCTGAGTGGATAAACGAATTTTAGAAGTAATACCAAAATCCAATTTCGTCAGTCCACTGAAATCAGTTGTTACGGGAGTTTCGAAAAACTTTGAGAAATCCTGCCACCAGCGTGTATCATCGGTGTGATAAGTGTTTGCACTGAAATAGTGAAGTTGTTCACGCACAATCGGACCGGACAATGTAAATTCGGCTTCCGTAGTTTTATTGTGCTGAGAATTCCAACCTCCGGCAAGCCAATTATCTTTTTCAATTCTAAGGATGGATGAATGTCTGTCACCGCCACGCCGCGTAATAATATTGACAATTCCCGATAGAGCGTTGCCATATTCCGCTTCGTATCCTCCGGTCTGAACAGAAAATTCCGTAATGGAACTTTTCGGAAGTGAAGAAGTCAATCCTCCCGAAATAACATTTTGCAAGGGTAATCCATCAACAAGGTAAACAACCTCCGATGCTTTTCCGCCACGCACATTTCCTTCTGCCGTCACACTTGGAAACAATGACATCAATTCCTGAACATCGCGTACCGGAAGTTTGTCCACTTGTGAACCGCCGAAAGAATAATTTGTACTGGTAACATCTTTTTCAATCAACGGGCGTTCAGCGGTAATTTCCATCTCTTTCAATTCAAGAGTAGATTGAGAAAGGGACACATTTAATGTCGTTCTTAGATCCGGACGAATAACTACATTGTGCATAATAGTCGTCTGAAATCCAACGCTTGTGAATCGTACATCATACATCCCCGCATCAAGATTGCTTATCATGAATTTGCCGTCAATATCCGTCGCCGCACCGATACTTGTACCGACAATAAGCACGCTCACCCCAATTAACGGGTCATCCGTATCTTTATCAACTATTTTTCCTTCTAAAATCCCTTTCGTTCCTGCCAGTAAAGTAAACTGAAAAAGCAGAAATAAAAAAATGAGCGGAGAATATATTTTCATCTCAATGCTCTGGTTTCATTTGAGGGAAGAAGAGGACATCGCGAATTGAATCTTGATTCGTCAACAGCATCGTCAGGCGATCAATGCCGATACCGAGTCCGGCAGTCGGAGGCATTCCATACTCCAATGCTCGAAGGTAATCTTCATCAAGTACCTGGGCTTCTTCATCTCCTTTATCTTTCAATTTCATTTGTTCTTCAAAACGGAAACGCTGGTCGAGCGGGTCGTTCAACTCACTGAATGCATTGCACAACTCATGCGCATTAACAATCACTTCAAACCGTTCGACAAGTCCTTGCTCGGAACGGTGTCGTTTTGCAAGCGGCGACATTTCAATCGGATAATCAGTGATGAATGTCGGTTGAATCAAGTTCGGTTCAACAAACTCACTGAATATCTCATCAATCATAGAACCCCAACTCATTCCCGGCTCAATTTCAAGATGTAATTCTTTCATGTTTATTTTTACATCTTCTTCCGTAGTACTGCGAAGATTTTTTCCCGTAAATTCTTTGATAGCATCAAACATTGTTACTCGTTTCCACGGCGGAGTAAAATCTATCTCGTTCCCGCCTACCTTACATTTCATTGAACCATTCACATCATGCGCGACTGCACTCACCATCTGCTCAACCAAATCCATCATCCATCTGTAATCTTTGAATGCGACATACAGCTCGAGCATCGTGAACTCAGGATTGTGCGAACGGTCCATTCCTTCGTTTCTAAAATCTTTTGAAAACTCATACACCGCATCGAAGCCGCCAACGATTAGCCGTTTGAGATATAATTCATCCGCAATGCGAAGATACAAATCAATATCGAGTGCGTTATGATGAGTGATAAACGGCCGTGCAAACGCGCCGCCATACATCGGCTGAAGAATCGGCGTCTCAACTTCCAAATAACCGCGCGTATCGAAAAATTTCCGAATAGTGTTCATGATTTTTGTTCGCTTGATGAACACTTCCTTCACACCCTGATTGACAATTAAATCAACATATCGCTGTCGGTAACGTAGTTCTTTATCGGATAAGGGATCGAAGATATGTTTGTTCCCCTGTTCGTCCACTTTTTCTTTGACGATGGGAAGTGGCCGAAGCGATTTTGAAAGTAATTCAAATCTCTTGGCATGAATCGAGATTTCACCCATTTTTGTTCTAAAAACATAACCTTCAACACCAATGATGTCCCCGATATCCAGCAATCTAAACGTCTCATACGAATCTCCAATCTCATCTTTTTTCAGATACACTTGAATTTTTCCATGTGAATCCTGCACGTGGCAAAACGATGCTTTCCCCATTCGTCGGATTGACATGATGCGCCCTGCAACCGAGACACTCTGCTGCGGCGATTCATCCTTGTACTGTGAAATGATATCTTGAGAAAAATTAGTTTGTGAGAATTCGTAGGGATACGGATTGATATTCTGGCGTTTGAGTTCCTCTAACTCCTCACGACGGCGCTTCATCAATTCGTTCATTTCCTCTACGTGAGTTGAAATGGTATGTTGTTCTGGATTTTGTTCGGACATTCTATCTTGCTATGTAAAAAGGGAGTCAAATATAGAAAGATTTCGCTGGACTATCAAAACAAAAGCCCGTCCCGTCCCGCAATGCGGGACGGGACGGGCTGAAAAATATCACTTGATTATCTAAACTATGGAAATTTCAAAGTACAATAATTCTCAAAATATCAAGTGGAGGATTGTTACCGCATCAACACAGTCTTTTTCAAATCGCTGAAAGAACCGGCTGACAATTTATAGAAGTAAATACCACTCGGTAAGTTCGAAGCATCGAACTCGACCGATTTGTATCCGGCTTCCTGAACTCCATCAACCAATGTGACAACTTCCTGACCAAGAAGGTTGAACACTTTCAACGTTACATATTCATCATTTGGTAATGAATACTTAATCAACGTTGTCGGGTTGAACGGGTTCGGATAACTCTGACTTAATGAATACGTCGTTGGTTTCGCTTCGATTACATGTTCTTAAGCTTGCGGAGGAGACGGCGGTAATTCGTTTGTCGGGACAATCTTAATAGCGTTCTTTGCTGAAAGAACACAAGGATTACAGACAGTTAATGTACCTGCCGAAGATGTTTTCACCCAATATGCTTTTCCGGGTTCAATGACATTTGATACTGAATAGCCGAGGTCATACTCAAAAAATTGTGATGTTACAATTCCGCCCGGACTGCTGATAACACTTGTAGTATAAGCCGATGTACTGATTGAACCAATGATATTCCATCCTGCTTCAACAGTAATATTTTGTGAGAGAATGCTCGTCCCATTGATTTGAACTGATTGACTACCTGTGAATTTCAACCAATATCCGGGTCCATTTGCCAATGTTGCAGTTCCTGCATAACCACCGGTATTAGTAAATGCAAATGCATCTGTTGTTGCCGTCGGGAATACAGATGTTTTTGCATAATTTGCTACAATTCTTGGGACGGAAACCATGTTCCATTTATCTGCCATTGATAAGATTGTTCCTTCAACAGCGTTCGTCATTTCTGAACTACCCATTTGGCCAAATGTATCAACGACGGTAGCACTGACCATAAACCGAGTGAAATTCAGATTATGATTATTGCCGAATCCGTTTTCGTTATCGTTGCCACCTCCATTGTTTATCGCATCACCGAAATTTGCGCCGTATTTGTATTGTGGTTGCAATGTTGTGTAAGCGCTAAACGTTATATCTTTCGAGTAAACTCCGTCACCCGGGCTTAAGTCTCCGTTTGTGCCATCGTCAAACAATTGAATCATCTTTGTTATGTCACCATCGGGCCAACCGCCTGCGGGCCATTGCAACGGAAGTGCGCTTCCGGCGATGTGAACTGTGTTAATTGCTGGGAAAGGAAATCCGCTGATTGCAGAAACTGCACCTGGCATATACACAGTAAATTTTACGGTACATGGTTGATTCAACACTGTTTCCAATGTTCC
>JACPVN010000609.1 GCA_016191715.1 Ignavibacteriota bacterium
AATAAAAAATAAAATTAACGCAGAACCGATCATGAACCACCGTTTCGTCGTCGAAAGTTTTATGTCCGGGTCTGTACCGGTAGAGCCGATGTTGATGAGTACCGCTCCCACGACACCGATGGCATACATCTGCGCAAGCGTGATGACATCATGCACAATCAATAAAACGAGAATTGGAATGAGAGTAGCAATGGCTAGTGGAAAGACAGGAACGCCATGTTTGTTCAATTTACGGAGCGGCTTCGGTAGTTCTCCGTCAACTGCCATAAGAAATTGAATTGCAGTCAACGCATTGATGGCTGTGTTTCCTGCCGAAATGAGAAGCAGTGCAATAACAAATCCAATAATAGGACCAAACCAATCGCCGACATACACAACACCGAGATGCCGCACCATTTCTTCTTTGTATTCGAGCCGGTCGAGTGCAGGAATGGCGTTCATTGCAAACGTGAGGACAAGTGTCACTATAGAGATTTTTGCAAGGACGGAGAGAATTGCACGTCGAGAACTTTTGAGCGGGTCTTTCATCACTCCTGTCATGTTGGAAATTGCTTCAATGCCGGAGATGGAGAGGATGATGCCGACAAAGATTCTCCAATTATTTAAGAATCCACCTTCTGCGGGAGTGATGGTAATATTTTGGACAGCAGTCGGAAAACTGAATGAAACGAGAAGTGCAAGGCAAAGTATTGTTGCGCCGGAAATAATTACTGCAAACGCGCCTGCATGTTTCGGACCGAACCAATTCATCGCTCCGATAACGACGATGATACCAATCGCCCAATACTGTGGATTGTGGAAACCAAGGTAATGGCAACCATCGAGGACGGAAAGGGAAACTGTCACGACATAATCGGCGGCAAGCATGAGCGCGCCAATAACAGCAAAAGTTTTCGAGCGATGGCTGACGGAACTATAAACTCCTCCTCCGTTCGGATACAACCGACAGATGCTGACATAATTAAGTGCAATCATGATAGTAAATGCTATCATCATGACTAAATGTAAGCCGCTGCTGTATCCTGCAAGGGCGAATGCAATTCCTAAGACATACGCGAGACTGGTTCCCCAGTCTCCGTCTAATATTGCCGCGCCACGAAGCCAACCAATCACTCTTGGTTGACTTGTTGAGAGTTCCATAAACTCTTAGACTTCTACCTGATTTTTCATAAAAGCGGGTGCAATGATACCAAGAATTTTCAGAATAATCAACTACGTTGATTGAAAATGAGGTGTAAACCTGAAAATCATCGAAATTGTTGAATAATCATTCTATTCTCAATATATTCTGCCGTTCAAGAAATCATGCAAGTTCCCTTTTCAAATAGTCTTCGCTTTAAAATCGGTTTCAGTTATATTTTTTTGATGGCGATTAATATGGGAGTTACCATCTGGACGATTTATAACTTCGGACGGTTGACCAACGCATTGACAGAAATTCTGAGTAAAAACTATCCGAACACTATCACGGTTGAAAACATGGCGCGTTCTGTCGAGCGGCACGATAAAGCCGTTCGATTTTTTCTTAATGGTGATATTAACAACGGCAAGATTGAATTGACGATTGCGAAGGATGAGTTCTATCAATATTTTGACGCGGCAAAAGAACAAATTTCCAATGAACTCAATCAGGCGATTCTGGAAGACATTCAATCCACACACACGGGGTATTTAATGTTGATTGATTCGCTCCAAATTATTATCGAAGAAGGAAAATTTACACGCGCCCGGCAGTTTCATTACGATGACCTTCTTCCGTTCTACCAACGATTGAGTGACAACTGCTTCTGGCTTGTTGAAGAAAATCAGAAATCCATGACTGCGGTTAGCACTCGCACAAAAGAAATTGCCAACGATTCAGTGATTGCTATTCTGACTGCTTCGTTGATTGCTTTGGTTGTGAGTATTCTTATTATCATTCAATTTACAAAACGAATAATTTTGCCGGCAGAAAAACTTGCAGAGACTGTGAATCAGATTGGACGGGGACGATTGGATTTGAAAATAGATGTGCAAACAACCGATGAGTTCGGATTGCTCAGTCGTGAGTTTAACAAAATGACCGAGCGGCTTCGGAAGTTCGAAGCGATGAACATTGACAAAATCCTTTTAGAGAAACAGAAGTCCGAAACGATTGTTACGAGTCTTTCCGATGCGATGATTGTGTGCGATGCAAACGGAACAATTCAACACATCAACGAATCGGCAGAGCAACTGTTCGGGAGAAAGCAGGAGAATCTTGTTGGACACTTGGCGAAAGAATTAAC
This sequence comes from Ignavibacteriota bacterium, assembly GCA_016191715.1. Taxonomy (GTDB): domain Bacteria; phylum Bacteroidota; class Ignavibacteria; order UBA10030; family SZUA-254; genus FW602-bin19. The sequence goes on from JACPVN010000609.1 coordinate 2,268, forward strand.
TTCCGATAAAATTCTTTCCTCAATATTTTTTGAACAGGAACGCTCATCGTTTATCAATCAGCCGTTTGTAGAATTTCAAAAGAATGGAAAGACTGTTTATCTCCGACCAAGAATTTCATATATCTCTTCCCGCTACAACGAACGGGAAGGAACAA
>JACPVN010000590.1 GCA_016191715.1 Ignavibacteriota bacterium
AAACGCGAAGCACTTCTTTTGCAAATTAAGAGTAAAATTCCCGTTCGTTCCATACATTAAACAAATCCAGAAAACAAAATCGAATTGAATGTCCTTTTTGTGCAAACGTCTCTCCCATTTTTGCTACCAATGATCATTTTCCACAGCGTTGCAGAGATATCAAGATACTATTGATATGAGAGGAAATATTCTCCGAAAGACATTGTTGTAAGAAGAATTAAGTGGTCGAAATGGTTTCCTGCATTCGCTGGCATGACACAGATTGTGATTGGACTTATACTTCAGCCACTAAATTTTCTACAAACTCCAGAAATAACTCAACTTTAACAACAGAACATTATCCATCGGCAGGCGGAGGGTTTGACCGAAATCTTCACCGAAGGAAGTTGAGTAGGGAGAGTTGTATCCGTCGCGTGCCTGTGTCCAGACAAGGTATGCCGTACTGCCGGGGAGATATTCCCAACGCAAAACAACATTCGCGTTCAACACCTGCTCGGTAAAATCCGGGTCGTAGAATGTCGAGGAGTTTTGTACATCGTACGGTTTCAGGTCGTTCGGAGAGACGAGTTCGCGGAAATCTTCGTAATGAACTTTCACTAACAAGACCTGCGTGAAGAATTGCAAACTGAGATGCGGAGAAAATGTGATTGTTCCGCGCAACGATAAATCTCGTTGGTCAATGTCACGATTTCCAAAAAGATTATAACCGTTGCCCGTATATTGCGGAATAACCCACGCTTCTTCACTGCGTGTTTCATAATAGGTAAATCCCGGAACGAACTCCATCCACGTTGTAGGACGGAGTGTGAATCTCGTGGAGATAATTCCAGTGTTCATTCCTTTTTCATTCGTCAGAATTCCTCCGTGAAGCAACACGTTCACCGGTTTGCGTGAGTCTGTTTGAATTGTTGTCACCATCGTATTACCGGCGGGTTTGCGGTACAATCCTGCAATGCCTTTGTTCTCATCATCGAACGAAGGGAAAATCTGTGTGTAGTTCAATGTCACGGTCCAGAAATTTCTGAATTCCATGCTCGGTTCGAACTCGAACTCCGCTACCGTTTTTGCTCCATCCCAATTCCAGCGATAGTTCAATTGAAAGGTATTAGCATAACGACGTAACATTCCTTCCGCGCGGTCTTCTTTGTAAGTGATTTGTGTAAAGCCGCCATGTTCGCGTGGCTGACTGTAAAACCCAAGGTCGTTGATAAAAAAATTCTTTGTGGAGAAATCATAAAAAGAAAACACGAGCCAGTGTTCTCCTTCGAGTTTGCCAAGTCCGATGCGGCCTGCTGTTCCGGTGAGTCGTTCATCAAGCGCAGGCGTGACGAGAGAGCCGGCAACGTATCCTTCGAAAGCATACGTTCCTTCATCAAATTTCATTTTCCAATCAATTCCACTGCTGAGAGATGGGAACCGCGTATCTTTGAACGCACCTGTTGCCATCAATCCGAGAGAAGTTTCATTGTCAAAATCCTGTTTGAGACGCAAAACATTGTAGCTTGCCTGGCGGTCAAATACAACGGGTTCTTTTCTGTTTCCGTTGATGTCTTCTTCGATTCCTTCTTCTTGCTCTGTTAATGCTGTTAACAATCCGATAGAAAGACCTCCGGCGGTTCTTCCCGTTAATTTACCAGCGCCAAGGATTGTAGTCGTTTGCGGCTCTTCCGCGAAGAAATATCCGGCAGATGGAGTTCCGAACGGCGAAGAAGGTTTCTTCCCGATTCGCCTTGAATAAAACATCCGCAGCGAACGGTTATCAAATAAATTCCCGAAGGTAAACAACTGCGCGCCTTCAAGAAAGAAGGGGCGCTTTTCCGGATAGAACGTCTCAAACACCGTAAGATTCAACACCGATTGGTCAACTTCCACTTGTCCGAAGTCGGGATTGATTGCCATGTCAAGAGTAAAGTTATTGCTGAGTCCGTACTTTACATCAAGTCCGGCGTTTGCCTCGAGATCGCTTTGAAGCGTGAACGGTTTCGGCTTCGAGAGAAAACTTTGCTTGGCAATTCCGTATGGCAACACTTCAAGATGAATCGGCGGTTTTATTCCATTCATGCCGGTAAGATGTCCCATTTTAGAAACGGAAGAAATTGTTCCGGGCGGCACTTCACTTCGTTTGACCATCACCCACTCGACGGTTTCTTTTTTACGTGCAATGTATCTCCGGAAATTAATTCCCCAAATATACTCCGAATATTGTTCTGAAAAACGCAGCGCGCTGAACGGAATTTTGAATTCACCAGTCCATCCATCATCATCAATTTGTGTTTCAAAATCCCAGACGGCATCCCACTGAACATCGTACACAAGCCCGTCGTGTGAAAGCACTCCGTCGGAGACAACGCCGGAGACCGAGCCGTTGAAAAGAAACGCAGTATTGTGGTCGTGGTACGAATCAATGATTACGGAAAGTCTGTCCGCTTGTGTTGAGCGGTCGCGGCGAGTGAGTTGTTGTTCAATTTCTGACGGTTCAGAATCGTAGCACTTTACGCCGATGTACAATGCGTTGTCATCGTACAAAATTTTGACAGCAGTTCGTTCGGTTGGCTCGGCGCTTTCTTCCGGGTCAAATTGTTTGAAGTCGGAGACAAACGATGCGAGTTCCCACGACGCTTCATCGAGTGTTCCATCGAGTGAAATAGGTGATGTTATACGAACGGCAATAACATTTTTGTCCGATTCCTGTGCTACGACTGAAATCAGAAAAAGAAAAATCCACAAAATCGTGGAGAATATAGGAATTTGGAGCTTCCGCTTCATAAAATTCTGTTGAACATAAGAGAAAGTTTACTGAAAAGCAAACACTTTTTTAATAAAATGTTTGATAGTTTAATTTTTTTTCGAGACATTCATTTCTCATGAAAGCACACCATCATCTACCGGCTCGAACCAAACCGGAAGAAATCAAGAACATGTTTGATTCCATTGCCCCGACCTACGATCGGCTCAATCACTTGTTAAGTTTCGGATTGGATATTCTCTGGAGGAGAAAAGCAATCCAACTGCTCGAAGAATATCGCGGCGGTGCAATCCTCGACATTGCAACCGGAAGCGGCGACCTGGCACTTGACGCGTTGAGACTACAACCGAAGATAGTAGTCGCTTCCGATTTTGCGTTCAATATGTTGCTGGTGTTCCGGAAGAAAGTCGAACAGAACAATGTCAGTCAACAACCCTTATTTGTTTCGTGCGATGCACATCATCTTCCGTTCAAGCCGGAACGCTTTGATGCGACTATGGTTGCGTTCGGAATCAGAAACTTTGCCGACAGGTTACAATCGTTAAAGGAAATGTATCGTGTCTTGAAACCCAACGGATGCACTTTGATATTAGAACTCACTACTCCGCGTATGCCCATCGTTAAACAAGCGTATGCACTCTATTCAAACATTCTCCTGCCTCTTATCGGAAAAATAATTTCACAACACCACTCGGCATACAAGTATCTGCCGACTTCTATTTCCTATTTTCCGGAACAGGAAGAATTTACAAATCAAATGAAACAAGCGGGTTTTTCCGAAGTTCATGTCCATCTTCTCACGTTTGGTGTTGCAACAATTTTTATCGGGAGAAAACTTTCTTGAGTGATAATACTCCATACTATTGGTTTTCTATCGTTCTTCTTGTATCTTCATTTCACGTCTATTCAAAATATATATCAAACTGTTGTTCTGAAAACATGATTCATCGTTTCCTATGAAAAGTTTTCTCTGTCGCCGTTACAAACTATTCATTCTCATTCCTGTACTGTTGATACTACCTGAAGTCACAACCTG
>JACPVN010000591.1 GCA_016191715.1 Ignavibacteriota bacterium
CCTCGGCTTGCAGATATATATCGACAACGGGCTTGCTTGGACCCCAATGGCAACGGGCAGTTCTCCGCAGATACTTTCTATTGTCGCCCTAGACACCTTGATTCGTCCTACGAGTGGGTATGTCCTTGATTCAGTGGTCGCAATGGTATCCGACCCTGATAGTATAAGTGATGTTCAGAGAGTTTGGTTCCAAGCTCACAGACCCAATGGCACATCCTTCAAGTTCTTTCTCATCAACCAAGGAAATGGACGATTTTCTCTCACTTATCGTTTGGACGGCACAGGTATACTTGGAAGACACACTTGGGTTTTCTATGCCGAGGATCGTGCTGGCAATATGAGTGATTCTGTAGTTCACTTTATTACAATCATTGATACAACAATCTCTTCCGTAAGTGATCGATTAACAATACCAGGTTCATTTGCTCTGTTGCAGAATTTTCCAAATCCGTTTAATCCTAAAACAGTAATCCAGTTTTCCATTCCGCATTTTGGCTTTATCAGCATTAGAATATACAATGTTCTCGGAGAAGAAATCAGTACACTAGTTTCCGAGGAACTCCATCCGGGCACGTATAAAGCCAACTGGGATGCTTCGAGCGTTCCGAGCGGTGTTTATTTTTATCGTCTTCAAGCTGGCTCATTTACTGAAACAAAGAAACTCATTTTGCTCAGATGAAAGAGCGACTGCACTTAACAGCAACAAAAATGTAAAATGAACCATTGCTTCGCTCACAATAAATTTGTCAATCTATCTCGTTTCCACGCTCCCTATCAATTATCAGCGTGGGAATGTAAGACAGGGCGCTCCGCGCCTGCTTGCTCTACGAAGTCGTAAACTCAACGAGTTGTACCGCAGGCATGTCATTCAACCTCTATTCCATTCTCTTTTATTTTTCCATCGGAGTGAAGAACATCATTCACAAATAGAAGAAGAGCCCAACATTGCAATTCCTCAGAAAAAAAGTATTTTCATTCAATTAATTTTGGAAACAAACCTAAGATAAATCCAATGCAAACAGCACATGCTTATTTCGATGGGCAAACAATTCGACTTGACGAACCGATGAGTCTGCGCCGTTGCGCTGTTACTGAACGTTAGCTGCCACCGCTTCAAGGAGAAAACAAAATGACCGCTTCAAAAGCACTGTGTGGACGCATTCGAGCAGATTCACTCTATTGGTTAGTCATAATTGCGATTGGCTTCGCTCTCTCCTGTTCAAGCCAAAACAAAGAGCCTCAGAGAGCGAACACCTACAGTTCACTCGATTCGAAGTATCTCAACGATTCCACACTCGTGTTTGACAAGCAGTATCAAGCCACGGTGTTCAGTCTCATTCGTAGCAAGACGCTCGATCTTCTTTCGTCTGATACTTCACTCAGAACAATGGATAATCAGTGGAATCTTGTACGTGTCAAAGTCATCCTCGAAACATTTACTGACCAGGCGGTTAGAAATTTCTGGCTCCATGTTGTCGTTAAAGATCAAATCGAAAACTACGGGGTCAAGAATACTGATTCCATTTTGAAGCTCTTCTACGAACACTCCAATGATTCGGCATCTGTTCACGAGATCCGAGAACTCTATAACGACGATGTACAAGAACGAAAGGGGCACACCATTGCCGTCTACAAAACAGTCGGACCTTTTGCTCTCGATGCACACATTTTCTATCCTGACAACTTTCAGAAAGGTCAACAGCGTCCGGCAATCATTCTCTTTCACGGGGGCAGTTGGTATCAAGGCAAACCGGAATGGATGTTCGGGTCATGCAAGCGCTATGCATCCCTTGGCATGGTAGCAATTGCAGTAGAGTACCGAGTGTATGATCGTCATGGTGTCGCACCACTTGAATGTATCTCAGACGCTAAATCCGCCATTCGGTGGGCGCGAAAGAATGCCCTCGATCTAGGCCTCAATCCGAATGAGATCGTGGCGAGCGGATTCTCTGCCGGAGGACACCTTGTGGCATGCGCAGCCATGCTGAACATTCTCGATGAGCCTGGAGAAGATACGACGATTAGTTCAAAACCGAATGCAATGATATTCTCTTCGTCCTGCTTTGATCCCACGCTTGATCAGTGGTTTGTCAAACAAGTGGAAACTCGTTATCCTGCAAAGGGTATTTCTCCAAACCATCTGGTACGTTCCGGTCTCCCCCCGTCGCTGGTCGTTCATGGAACAGATGACAGGATGTGTCCTTTTAGAACTGCTGAGACTTTTGTTTCGGAAATGACAACAGCTGGGAACAAGTGCGAGTTTCACCGATTGCGGGGTGCGACGCATTTCTACTTTTTTGAAAAGAAGTACAGAGACGAAGCAATACAATCAGAAGAGACATTCTTAGCTTCGCTAGGATTCCTATCAAAAAATTAACAACGGCGGCGGTAGCTAACAAGCGTGTTCTATCTGGGAGGGAGTTGAACTCCCGACCATAAATTGTGTCGGCAGTACAAATGCCTCCCAGAAAAGAAACCCTGACCGCTCGGTTCAGTCAAAGACTCGTTGAACGTCCTCGCTCTACGAAACTGTCCGAGAACCCCACCCGCTCGGTTCAGCGTCCTCGCTGAACCATCAAAACGATTCGCATTTAGCACCAAGCGTGGACGCTTGGTGGATCACAGATAGTTCTCGGACAGTTTCTACGAGCCGTGGGCTGAACCATCAAAACTATTCGCATTCAACACCAAGCGCGGACGCTTGGTGGAGCAACAAAACGCGAACGGAGTAATGATCGCGACGGCGGTGGACGAGATCTTTGTCTGGGAGGGAGTTGAACTCCCGACCACAAATTGTGTCGGCAGTACAACTGCCTCCCAGTAAAGGAACCCTGACCGCTCGGTTCAGTCAAAGACAAAAATCGAAACAGACCTGAATGAAAATATCATTCGTGACATTGCCTTAACCAGTGGACTTGTGGATGTCAAAGTGTGCGCAGTGGACGAAGTCTGGTCAGGGCTAAAACTTGTGATTCGGTTGAAGGACAGGAAAGAATAGATGCTTTCGCGAAATATATAAACCCGATAAAAGGAAGCCGTCAAAGTGACCGAAACGAAGAAGCCGATTCTTGAAAAAGGATTGGCTTTTTTCATACGCGGTTCACTTTTTCATTGCTTTCGCCTTTCGATTTTATTATATTTAGCACCGTAACCCTAAAATATTGCTTGAAATCATTAACCTTCTTCAAAAGCTCAGATTAACACTATCGAGGTCTCATCCATAATACGATACCTGTGTAGGATTTTTTCTACCGTTTTGCTGATTGTCAGCATTTCCTGCACAGTTTTCCCGCAAATCAAGTTTCTTGAGAATGGACAACCATCCCCAAAAGGAAGCGATGCCGCGGTATATTTTGATTCGCCGAACCGCGTCATAACTGACCTTTCCGGTCAATGGCGTTACTCGTCCGATGGAAGCGAATGGTTGGAAACGACAATTCCCGGCGCGTACGATGCCATCAACAGAGTTACATTTGTGCGTAACGTTGAAATCAACTCTTCGATGCTTGATTCGTACACGTTTCAGTTGGTGGCGTTTGGCATCAATTACCAAAGCGAAGTAACATTAAACGGAACGCTCATCGGTCGGCATTTGGGCGGGTATTCTTCTTTCGTTGTACCGATTCCAGCGAATGTTTTGCAGGCGGGAAGTGAGAATGTTATTTCTATTTCGGTTGATAATGAACTGACTCCAAAGACGACCTTGCCGCTTCGTCAGCAAGTCGGCGGGTGGCGTTCGTACGGCGGAATTACGCGTGATTTGTTCATCCTCGCAACCCCGAAACTTTTTATTGATGATGCTGATATCAAGTATGTAATTGCGCAGGATGGACGTACTGCTACGCTTCAAATCAAACCGGAAATTCTTGACAGAGGATTTTCTGCAAGCGAACAATCGGGTGGAATCGGATTTGTGGTTGAAGTATTTCATGCGGGAACAGATTCGCTTGCCGGTCGCAGTCAAATTGTACCGTTGAATTTTCAGAAGAATAAACCGTTCATCATCGAAACACAACTGAACTTGAACGAACCAAAACTTTGGTCGCCGGAGTTTCCTGA
>JACPVN010000592.1 GCA_016191715.1 Ignavibacteriota bacterium
CAGCCGCTTTTCAATAACACCAAAGTTACCAGAGATTATGACAAAGCCAAACTTTTTAGGCTAAAACAGCAAAGAGCCGAAGCCCCAGAATTTGCCAATGCTCAAGACCTGGTTTACGAGGATGATTTTTTAGAACAAGATGATTTACCTGCTAAAAGCCAATTAGAAAATGTGTTACTGCAAGGCTGGAGCGACCCTGTAAGACTGAATGGGGATAGATTAGAATTTAACAATCAGTATTGGACGGTTAGAAAGATAAGCAATGTAGAAAAACAGGGCGATTACGAACAGACAACCGATATAGATTTGTTGAGTAGCTACGGCACGGTTATAAAATTGGGAATGGTGGGCAGGATAGATGGCGTTAAATTTTATGCCGCTACTTTGGAGAGTAACTATGCTTATATTTACAGGGTAGACAATAATGTCTGGACGCAGTTGGCTAAAGTACAGGCCGTTATAGCCGCCCAAAGATACACCAGTTATAAAGCGAAGTTGAAATTTAGCGGTAATGCCATTCAATTTAAGGTCTGGAAAGCCGCTGACACAGAGCCAATAAATTGGACTGTTTCTTACGCCGATGCTAACGCTATCAAAGAAGGCAATATTGGTTTAGCTGGTTATTATGCGAGGACACGGTTTGATAATCTGAAAATCTACAAAGATAGGACTGCTGTTTTAGAAGAGGTCTCATATCAAGACGATTTTAGCCAGAGCCAAAGCACTTGGCAGAAAATATATAGCGATGGCACTTGGCAGACTGCACCTAATATCGCCAATGGCGTGTTGAATCTAAGCAACAATAATATTGCGGTTTACTCTCTTAGCAGTTATCAAGACTTAACGGATTATGAGCAGACTTTGGATATTGGAATAAGAGCCGCTTATAACACCAGTAGGATAGAGGCGGAAATAGCTGGCAGAGTGAACGCCGATAAGTTTTATCTGGTCAGAACCGCCAACGGTACAACTCGGATTTATAAATATGCCAAAGATTCAACAGGTAAATGGATACCAAGCATATTAGGCCAGGCCAGCAGTATCAGTATTAGCCGTTATACGGATTACAGAGCTAGACTGAAATTTACTGGTAACAAAATTCAATACAAGATTTGGTTAGCCAGCCAATCTGAACCTGCCAACTGGACAGTGCAGGCGGACGATGCCAACAACCCAATCTTATCTGGGAAAGCTGGTATTGCCAGCTACAACGGCTCAGAGGTTTTGGATAATCTGGCAATTAAGTATTATCAGACTAAAATATTGCCTCCCGTCTTAGAGCCGACTGGCAAAACAATTGAAATTCAAAACTTCAATTACCTCTACGACAACGTGGGGAATATCACGCAGATTGAGGATAGAGTGAGGCAGGAAAAATCGGTTTATGGCTATGATGATTTATACCGCTTAACATCGGCTCAGGTTTTGAATAGCGTAAATAGCCAAATCTACAAGCAGGATTTCCAGTACGACAGCATCGGCAATATTCTCTACAAATCCGATGTGGGCAATTACCTCTATGAGAATCAGAGCCAGCCGATGGCCGTTACAAAAGTGGCAGGAACGGGGTACAATTACGACCTCAAGGGCAACTTATTAAATGATGGGACACGTCAGTATAATTGGGACACTAAAAATCGTTTGATGCAGGTGACAAAAGGCAGTGCTATAATAAAATACGAGTACGACAACGCCGGGAATAGAATTTTAAAGGAGGTAAACGGTCAGAAAACTTTCTATGTGAGCCAAGATTATCGTATCTTGCCAGACGGGATGATTGAGAAAGAGTTTAGCGTTGGCCTGGTGACATTTCTGATAAAGAAAAATCCCGCAGATGGCACAGAGCAGATTTTTACGATTTATAAAGACCATCTGGGCAGTACCAGCTTGATGACCGATGAGCAGGGTAAAGTGGTTAGCAATGAGGTGTATTATCCTTATGGCGATACACGGGAGCAAACGGGCGATGTAAAAGCGGCCAGACAATTTACGGGGCAGATAAATGATGTTGAAAGCGGGCTGTATTATTACAATGCCAGATATTATAATGCGAATATAGGAAGGTTTATCAGCGTTGACCATACTAGCTTATACCGACC
>JACPVN010000563.1 GCA_016191715.1 Ignavibacteriota bacterium
CAATTTATTGATTGCAGAAACGCGCAACTGTTCCACTCCTGTTAGTGGTTGAGCAATTCGTTCTTTTTCCTCAGAGGAAGTGATGACAACCTCATCCATATTGAGGATGTCTTCTTCCAGTGCGATGTTCAGTTTCATATCTCCCGTCGAATTGATTGGAATGATTTTTTTTTGATAGCCAATGGTGGAAAAAATGAGTTGTTGGTTTCCGTTTGGCACGGTTAATGAAAAGTAACCAAACTTATTTGTCGTCGTACCGATACGTCTGTTTGATTCAACAGTGATCGAGACGCCGATTAACGTCTCACCACTGTTCTCGTCCGTTACGTAGCCGTGAACTGAGATTGATTGACCGTACAACGGAAAAGTAAACAAGAACAAGGAGAGTAATAGTTTTTGAACCATGTGCCTTAAAATTTTCAATTTAGATTCTCGTTGATGCAATATAGTTTAATCTGAGATAATTCTCATAATGCTACGACGAAAATTTGTATCTCACTCAACCGTTCTGTAATTTGAACAAAAAATTTACAAGGGATTCATGTTCTCACATATTTACAGCGCCGGAACGTACGGTATTAACGCGCAAATTGTTGACGTGGAAATACATCTGCAAAAAGGTTCTCCTTACTTCAGCATCGTCGGGTTACCGGATAATGCCGTGAAGGAAAGTAAAGACCGTGTCTATGCTGCAATCAAAACATCTCAAATGTATTTTCCTGGCGGCAATAAAATTACGGTGAATCTTGCTCCTGCGGATTTGAAAAAAGAAGGTTCGGCGTACGACCTTCCCATTGCTATCGGGCTACTTGCCGCTTCCGAAAGTATAGATTCCGATCTCCTCAAAGATTTTATCATACTCGGGGAACTTGCGCTTGATGGAATTCTTCGTCCCATTCATGGAACATTGCCGATCGCGCTTGAGGTGAAGAAACAAAAACTACGTGGAATAATTCTTCCGAAAGAAAATGCACGCGAAGCCGCGATGGTGGATGGTATTGAAGTGTATCCGATGGAATCACTTTCTGAAACGTACGCGTTTCTTAACGGCGAGTATAAACTTCTCAAACCGTTTCATGTTGATTTGCGGGAAGTGTTTTCCACGCATCAAAAATATTCAGTTGATTTTTCTGATGTGAAGGGACAGGAAAATGTGAAGCGTGCGCTTGAAGTAGCGGCGGCAGGCGGGCATAACATCATCATGATTGGTCCGCCGGGGTCGGGAAAAACGATGCTCGCAAAACGACTTCCGACAATTCTTCCGCCGTTAAATTTTGATGAAGCAATAGAAACGACAAAGATTCATTCCGTTGCAGGATTGTTGCCGCCCGATTCAGCGTTAGTTGCAACCCGTCCGTTTCGTTCTCCGCATCATACAATTTCCGATAGCGCACTTGTTGGCGGCGGAACAATTCCTCGACCGGGAGAGATTTCGCTTTCGCATCACGGCGTTTTATTTCTTGATGAGTTGCCGGAATTTGCGCGGAATGTTCTCGAAGTTCTTCGTCAGCCGTTGGAGGATGGACATGTTACTATCAGCCGTTCGAAAATGTCCGTTGATTATCCTGCGAACTTTATGCTGATTTGTTCGATGAATCCTTGTCCGTGCGGTTACTACACCGACCCGGCGAAAGAGTGCACGTGCAACAGCGGAATGATTCAGAAGTACATGGCGAAAATTTCCGGTCCGCTTCTTGATAGAATTGATTTGCACATCGAAGTCCCGGCAGTGAAGTACAAAGAACTTGCAAGCAAAGAAGTGAGTGAAACTTCCGAATCAATCCGCTCACGAGTGATTCAAACAAGAGAAATTCAAACGAAACGATTTGCCGGACGGAAGGGATTGTACAGCAACGCCGATATGCAATCAAAAGAGATTCAGGAATTTTGCAAGATAGATTCCTCCGGCGAGGAGTTGATGAAAATGGCAATCAACAAACTTGGACTATCTGCCCGTGCGTATGACCGCATCTTAAAAGTCGCACGCACAATTGCAGACTTAGCACAATCGCCTTCTATTCGCCCTGAACATCTCAGCGAGGCGATTCAGTATCGGACGCTTGATAGGAATTTGTGGCAGAATTAGATTAACTTTTCTTAAATATGCAGTTTACCACGACCGCATTACTGTTCTAGGATTTCGAAGAGGTTGTCTCATAAGTACGAATGGTTCGTAGCCGTTCTACGAGTCGAGCCAACGACAGACTTTCTTGCCCACCTTTAGTGGAATGTCTGCATTTTAGTTTTGCAAACGCAACCATGTCCCAAGGGGATGCCTTGTCAAGGGTTGCGCCTTCAGTAAAATTAAACTTTGAGACAGCCGCATTTTAGATAATTCCTGACACAAACCAACGAGATTAAGTACTCTTAAAAAAATTTCTGCAAACTTGTAAAGTTAAGTTCCTTCTTCAACACTGAAACCTAAGTTCATCTTCAGATTTTCTTATCTTTTTAGGTAAATTATTCTTCGGTAACGATTGATGTTGGTGGATGGAATTCTTTTTTGACATCTCTTCCGGTATGTCTATCGGCTCTCCTCCAAAAAACCGACTTAACGTTTTCCGTCGTTCAAATTCTTTTTTCTCTTCTTCTGTCTTTCCTGCATGTAAAGTTGGATTCAGCACAATTTCTTTCCAGCCATTAAATCCTCCCAATAAAGTATAAATATTGTCATAGTGTTTCATTTTCATTAACATCCATGCCTGAGATGCGTGAATGCCACCTTCAAAATAAAGCACTGTTAACTCATTCTTTCTTATCTCGTTTTTCAAAAGTTGTTGTATGGACATCAACTCGGAATTGAATATATGTTGTTCAAAGTGCGAGACCGAATCCCGAATATCTATCAAACGAATCTTCTTCCCTGAATACAACTGTTCAGCAAGTTCTAATGGAGTCATGTGGTCTTCTTCCGATTGAATAAGTAATGCGATTTCTTCCAGGGTTGAATCATCTCTTTCAGGTTCACCGACGATTGCGGCAAGCAACGCGAGGATTAATCCAAACGATGCAAGTAGTTTGTTGAGTGTCATAAATAAAAAAATTACTTTATCGCATAGAACGATGCCGTGCCTCAAGTTTTTCAGCGCCGTAGTATCCTGCAAGTGCAACGAGAACAATGAGGAGAACAACAGAGCCGTGAGAAAGATTGAAAACTTGTTGAAGCGTCAATTCTCCCAGCGGTGTGGATGAATAAAAGTCACTAATCAGTGGAAATAATTCACCAAATACAATTATTCCTGAAATCATTCCCAAGAGATGAATCCATCCATCCATTTTTCCTGTAACAGCCGCGACACAACAGGTACCGGGACAATATCCACCCATCACGAATCCTACACCGAATAGCAAACCGCCGACTAACTGCGGAACAAGATACGTCGGCAGAATCCGCACTAATGAAAGGTCGATGAACCCAAGCCATGAAAGCCAGAAAAGACCGAGCATTGCAGTGATGATTGCCGAGAACATCACCTTAAAGACCGTGAGATCGCGTAGGTAAAATTGCTGTGCTAATTTTACGCTGCTGCCGAATCCTGCTTGTTCGAGAAAGAATCCGAACCCGATGCCAATAACGACTGCAAGAAAAAGAGCCGTGTCATTATTGAATAATCCAAGTTGATAAAATGGCGCGTGCATATTGTTACATCCACTGTTTTCTAAAAAGAAATGCAACCGCATACGCACTTGCAAAAACTGCAATCATAAAAACCCAACTGCCGACACTCAACAATGCACCGCCGGTCAGCGCTTGTCCGCTTGTGCAACCGCGGGCAAGCTTGGAACCAATACCAACCAAAAGACCGCCGGAAAAAGCATACACAAATCTTGCAATGTTTGTTGCTCGCATTCCCTTATCAACAGTCCGACGCACTCTGCCCGATAGTAGTCCCGAAATCAATCCACCGATAAGAACTCCGGCGATTTCAAAGACAAGCCAGTCGTTCAGTGGATTTCCTGTTGGAGTGCTTAGATATTCTTTGTAGAACGTGTTTGACTGTGTATGTGAAGGTGCAACTATATTGACTCCGAACGTAACAACAGAACTAAGCGCACCCGACGCTCCAAGTCCACGTCCCATGACTACTAATGCAGAAAGCAAAACAAGTCCAAGACCGATTCCGGCGAGATATGGATTGAGGTACGGTTTTGGAGTTCGCATACTTACATTACTAACACTTTTATATCGGGGAAGCCCATGAGTTTGAGAATAAAATAATTGACTGCCGCTTCACCCGGATCATCAGAGAAACAGACAATCTCCGCGTATCGTGACACGCCGGCTTTTGTGAGAATATCCCAGATTTCATTCGCGTCTTTCGGACTGCCGTCAGCTTTTACAAGTTCTATGTATGGGACATGAAGAACCTTACCGTCTTGAACTTTGGCAGAAATATTTTTTCCTGATGCGAGAAACAATTTTGGATATTGACCTTCTGTACTTTTTGGGTCTCTGATAATCACATCCTTTCGGAAATTCATCGGATACGTCGTTGGGGGTATGGATAAGAAATTGGCTCCTGTTTTCGGTCCTACCGCAGTAGTATCTTTTGTAAGTGAGTAACCGCTTTCTTTTACTTTATCAAGTGGGTCAATGAAGATTGATACTTTTTTCTGTCCAAGTTTTTCCAGTAACACAAACGCGAGTGCAGATTCTTTCGTCAATCCCGCACCGGAAATTATCACTGCCTCGTGAGACGCATCTACGCCGGCAGGTCCCAGTATTGTAGAAAGTTTTTCGGGATTGTTGATATTGTTTTTGAATTCATCAACAGGAATGTTTAGAGAAAAAGGTAGATGACCTTGATAGAAATCCTGAGCAGATCGCACATCCACCATGCTGATATTAGAGACTCCGTACATTCTAAACATCTTACCGCCCCAACTCTTTAGCCAGTTAATTTTTCGCATGAGATATGAAGCGTCGTAAGTCCAGAGAGGAAGTTCTCTTTGGTCTGACACCCATTCTAATTGAGAACCGGAGTAAAGTTTTACATTGGGGTAACCAAGGATGAATTTAAGAGCGAAATATGGCCCACTTGCCGCTATGCCCCCTCCGCAATAAGAGTAAACATGCTGTTCAGGTGTTAAACCAAAATAATCAACCATCTTCTTTAATTCTTCAGAAGACTTGAAAGTTTTATCCGCATTGAAAAAGTCAGCACTCGGCATCAATATAGCATTGGGCACATGACCGGGTCTGTCAAAAAACTGTTGACCTCCGAAATGCCAACCCGCATCGAGTGCATCCACCAATGCGTTGTTACGAGTATCTCCCGATGCATTCAGGAATTCTGTCAGGTTTGCTTTTACATTATCATTTAACTTGTTGATTGTGAACATGCCTTTGGCCGGCGGCGGCGTAGCATCTTTTGTCACCGGCAATCCTGCTTCTTCCCACTTGGCGAGACCTCCATCAAGGATGAAAAGTTCTTTAACGGGGAAGCCATAATATTCAAGTGAGAAAAGAAGCCGAGTTGCCATGTAAGTGCCGCCCTGATCGTACATGACGATCTTTTTCCCCGTGCTGATTCCCCAAGACTGATATCGTTTTTCAATCTCACTGATCGGCAGTTCCTGAACGCCATAGGTGAATATGTCGTAATTGATTGCACCGGGAATGTGTTTCGTCATGTAAATCTGTGCAGGTGATGCGTCCATCAACACGATCTCGGATTTTTTTAGATTTTTCTCAAGCCAACTAACTGTGACAAGATTACCGTTCATTCCTTCTTGAGCCATCAGACTCAGCGGCAGAAGCAGACAAACTGCAATAACGAGGAGGAAGCAATACTTCAAAATATTCAACATGTTTTAATCCTTTTTTATTTGTTAATTTTGGTATATTCAAGAGTTAATTTTCTTCTTGCTGATCGCGGATAGAGTATATCAACTTTGAAATAATCAAAATAAGCATACGATGTTTTCTTTTTTTGTTATAGACGATAATAGGTTATTCGTAGACGGCAAAGGCAATTATGTTGACTGAAAAATGAAAAGAAGAGATTAACCGATTTCGGATTTACTCAATAACAAAATGAAAATATCAATAGAGAGAAAACGGTTTCAATTGTATTTGTGGCTCGGCGCCGCTTACTATTTGTTATGGTTGTTTATTGATTTATCAATCAATCCGGAAACTTTTCTGGAAAGAGCATGGAATCATGTTTGGTTAATCAGTTATGTTATTGTTATTAATTTCATCTTTTTCGAATATTCTCTGCCTTATATCAAAGTATCCTGGAAAAGAATTCTTGTAGGGTTGGTACTTATTTGGGCTCATTTGATGTTATGTTCTTTCGGATTGTATGCCTGGAGGAGACTTGGAATCGGGTTACATCTATATTTTCCATTAATAACACATGCTTCCGTGTTAAAAGGAGTAGAATATCATGTTCCTTATAGCATCTTCTCTGGTTTCTTTTTTGGGATAATTAAACATATTTATGATTTTCGAAAATTAAAGGAATCAGCACAGCAACTACAAATTGAAAAGCAGGAAGCAGAATTGAACTACCTCAAGTCGCAAACTAACCCGCATTTTCTTTTCAACACGTTGAATAACATCTACTCATTGGCAAGGGATAAGTCCGACCTGGCTGCGGAATCAATTTTGCGTCTGTCGAAAATATTGCGCTTCATGCTGTATGAAACAGGCGGGGCATATATAAGTATAGAACAGGAACTCAAAATTATCAGTGATTACATAGCGCTGGAAAAACTGCGTTACGATGAATCCTTACATATTAACTTCAACCATAATATTGAAGATATGAAACAAGATTTGCCGCCACTCCTACTAATTCCATTAGTGGAGAATGCATTCAAACATGGTGTATCCGAAACCCGAAATCTACCCTTTGTTGACATTCATCTGTCAGTTCGTCAGCGGCGGTTAGTATTCCTTGTAAAAAATTCTGTTGAATCACCTCATAACGAAGGTGCGATAAAAGAAAGCATCGGACTTTCCAACTTGAGGCGCCAACTGAAATTACTCTACACCGATTACAGTCTCTCAGTTGAGCATGGTGACTCTGTGTTTACTGCTATTCTAAAAATTAATCTTTCAAGCCATGTTTAAAATAACTTGTATCATCATAGAAGATGAACCATTAGCCGTAAAGGTTTTGTCGGATTATATTTTGCAAGTACCCTTTCTGGATTTACAAGGAACATTTAAAGATGCTATTCTTGCAACAGACTACTTGCAGGAAAATACCGTTGACCTTATTTTCTTAGATATACATTTGCCTAAACTAAAAGGAATAGATTTTCTAAAAACGCTTACTCATCCGCCTGCCGTTATTATTACAACGGCGTATCATCAATATGCAGTGGAGGGGTTTACTCTCAACGTTATGGACTACCTCTTAAAGCCATTTGATTTTCAGAGATTTTTAACAGCAGTAACCAAAGTAAAAGCAAAACAAGGAGGGAATCTGAAATTGAAAGAAAGCGAAGGAACAAAGGATTTTATTTTTCTCAATGTGCAAAAAAAGAAGGTCAGAATTTTATTTTCCGAGATCGTTTATATTGAAAGTCAACGGGAATACATCAAGATCAAGACAACAAAGAAAGAGTATATTTCAAAAATGAGTACGCATGAAATCGAAGGTCTGTTACCTGAGAATCTTTTCAAAAGGATTCATCGGTCTTTTATTATTTCATTAAGTAAGATAGAGTCATACACAGCCGATAAAGTTGAGGTTAATGGAGTATCCCTTCCCATTGGTAAGGGCTACAGAAATTTCATAGAACAGTTGTGATGCGTCCACGAATAGGATATTGTCCGTTTTTCATAAGCGAAAGGGAGTAATCTGATGATAGATATATCTGACGAGGAGTTGATGAAGATGGCAATCAACAAACTCGGATTATCTGCCCGTGCGTACGACAGAATTTTAAAAGTTGCACGCACGATTGCAGACTTGGCTCAATCAACTTCTATTCGTCCGGAACATTTGAGTGAGGCGATTCAGTATCGGACGCTTGATAGGAATTTGTGGCAGACGTGAGGTTGAGGGGATGTACCTTGATAAAATAAACAAACTCAGCAATTCCCACATAAATAATACCATAATCGGGAGATATTCCAATAGCAACATCCAAGCTGGTTGATTCCACACACCCGTCGCCACGTATTCAATGAGAGGTATTTGTGCGAGGTTCACCAGTACAACGAATGCAATGCCGCTCCATCGGAGATTGAGCGGGAGGATGACGGCAAGCCAGGTCACGTACCATGGATGTACAGTCGATGAGAAGAGAAAGAAACAAAATACAGACAAATATATCTTTTCAATGAACGGATTCTTGGAATACGCCATATACCCAAGCCACACCACGAGCAGAGTAGCGGCTATGATGTGTGCTGTCTGGTTGTTGCGGACGAGCGAATAGATGACTGCAAACACCGAACCGTTCGATGCCCAGTTCATCGAAAAAAGTCCAAATGATTCTAACGGCGAACCGTCCCACAGGAAATACGGTACATACGCGGCGATAAGAATACCGATTGGGATCAATCCAGCAAACAACTTCCTTCCACCTTTCTCTAAGTTCATCACAACTGGGAGAAAAATGATTGGAAATAATTTAGAAATGATAGAGATTCCAAGAGCAATATACGAGTGAAGTCTTTTGCCCCTCAGCCAGAGCAAGATGAAGAGAAGGAGAAATGGAAATCCAATCGCGTCAACATGACCGTCGATCATGAATTGCATAACAGGCAAGGGGCACAACAAATATAGAGCGATGTATTTTTGAGGAAGCTTCAATTCCCGGAGAAGGAGGAGCAAAAGGAAAATCGTCGCACACTCCGCCAGCAACAACAGTGCTTTGAATCCAACCAAACTCTCATTAAATAATTGATACGATAGAAGGAACACCCATTCGGCAAACGGCGGATAGATAGTTTTGAGGTGAGGGAAATTGATCTTCTCCGGAAGAACGGCTGAATGAAGATCTTCGAGCGCAGTATCATCGGGTGAGTAGCGGTATGGATTAATTCCGTGAGCGTGCACCTTTCCATCCCAAATGTATCGGTAGATGTCATCGGAAGCGATCGGTTTGAGGAAGATGAGCGAGACTCTGAACACCAACCCAAATACAATCAGCGCCAACAAAAATTTTCTCGAAGATGGGATGCTTTCCTTTCGGATTACCATCCAAGCCAGGATGAAGAGAAAAGAATTTACAAGCGAGATGATAATAAAAAGAAGAAGTCGTTCTGCCAGATGTGAATAAAGAAGAAGATAGAGCGACTCCGAGATGATCAGGAGGATGATAAGAATTGTGAAGTGAGTGCGTCTCATACTCATAGGATAGTCTAAGAAGCGAGTGCATACCGAAAGATGGTGTACAGGATTTTGGCGGACGCTTTGACAGTCCCGATCAGGGTGCCGGTGATTTTTGATTTGCCGATGCGCTTCCGGTATCTGACCGGAACTTCCATGCAGCGTAACTTATACTTCGCGGCTTTAATCTGCATCTCGACGGTCCAGCCATAGGTGCAGTCCTTCATTTGTAATTGCAGAAGTGAAGTCATGTGGATAGCACGGAAGGGGCCGAGGTCAGTGAATTTCTGTGACCAGAAAATCCTTATGAGTGTAGTTGCAAGCCAATTTCCGAACAGGGCTTGGGGAAGCATTGCCCCGGTTTCTCGTTCGCCAATCATTCGTGAACCGATGACAAGATCTGCTTTTCCTTCAAATATAGGAGCGATAAGCTCAATCAGTTCTTCAGGATGGTCGCTGTAATCTCCATCAATGAAGACGACAACATCAATCTTTCGATCCTGAAGATGATGAATACCTCTCAGACACGCGTAACCATATCCTTGTTGTGGTTCGTGCAAGACTGTTGCTCCGGCAGAAAGTGCTCGTTCACTCGTTCTGTCTGTAGATCCGTTATCAACTATAACTATTTCGTCCACGCACGAAGGAATCTCTTCAATCACGTGAGCAATAGATTGTTCCTCGTTCAATGCCGGTATGATGACACCGATACGTTGTCCATCAAGCATGAGTTTTTACCCGTGGTTTATTATCAGCCAATACTTCGAGATTGTATCGTCCATCTTCTGGTCCGTTTTCCAGCTTTAACACCCCTCTCGGACACACTGCCGAACAGATTCCACATCCAACGCACGATGCTCGAATAATATTTTGTCCGCGCTGTGCATAAAAGCGTACGTCAATCCCCATCTCACAATACGTTGAACAGTTCCCACATGAAATACATTGTCCCCCATTTGTTGTTATGCGGAATCGCGATTTCTTTTTCTGTAGAACCCCTAACACCGCCGCCATCGGACAACCAAACCGACACCAGACACGACTACCCATAATAGGATAAAACCCGACGCCAACGATGCCAGAGAACACCGCTCCTATCAGAAAGCCGTACACTTGTGCGAACTTCTGAGAGACACCACCAAGAATTGCCCCATGCGAAGCAGAGTTGATCCAGAATAGCACAGTGGTAACGACGACGAATACAAGAACGCTGTGAATCATCCATCGTTCGATTTTCCAACTCTTGAGTGATTTGTCAGAAAGTTGACGGAACGGATCACCTGCGGTTTCAGCAAGTCCACCACAACCACATACCCACGAACAATACCACCGTTTACCAAAGAAGTATGATAATATCGGTGTTGCAACAAACGACATGAAAATTCCCCAAACTACCATTAAGTATCCAAGCCCTCCCGGATTGTTCATTAGACTTTGCACAGAATCAGGAAAAAGATATTGGTATTTCAAGGGCCAAAAATATGAAAAGTAATATTCGGGTTGATTCATGCGGCTGAGGAACGCGGGAATGAGATATGCAAATGCAAGTTGGAAGAACATCACTGAACTCGTTCGAACAAGTTGATAACGATTATGGCGATACTTGATCATCATCCGTACGCCCATAATCAGGATCGCTAACGTGTAAAACGTACCATAAAGAAACCATCGGTCAGCCGGTTCACCGCGGAGCAAAACACTGAG
>JACPVN010000039.1 GCA_016191715.1 Ignavibacteriota bacterium
GTATCTTTGACAGCATCGTAAATAGTCATACCTGCCGTTGAATCAAAACTTTCCCAGTGAATCCCGTCGACTGAACGGAAGAGTCCATTCTCAGCCGACACATAAACTGTATCATCAAAAGATGAAATATTGAAGCATTTTCTGTCGAGCAATGCTCGTTCCCAGTTGGTGCCGCTGTCTCTCGTGAAGCTGATCGCATATCGCTCATTCGGATCAGACGCTGGCCAAGTACTTGCCCACAGGATTTGCTTATGCGCTGTTTCTTGATGGTGAAGCGCTATTGTCCAATTTGATGCCATTCCTGTATTCTGAGTTGTGTACCTCACCCAGCCCAATCCGCGATTTGTAGATTTGTTAATCCCTCCAGCAGTGCCGCACCAAAATGTGGTATCGTTTTCGATTGCAACACTGAATGCTAAGAGGTTGTTGTTTATTCTGGGATCAAATCGTTTGAATATTCTACGCTGATGGAGTGAATCATGGGGTGAATAGGTCCAAAGAGTATCGGTCGGTTTTATGCTAACCATGTTATCGAGTGGTAAAAGAGTTCTCTGCCAGTGCTGACCTTGATCGGTTGAACTTCTCAAACCGCCCGCCCAACTGGCAATCCATACTGCGTTATTACTTTGGGAAATATCGTAGGTGACGTTTTGTTCTGGAACCAAGATTGGTAAAATCCAGAGCGAGTCGTTGATGCCATAGGCTATGATACTGTCACTTGGAAAGTCTGTTGGCTGGGGAACGTGGGACCATGTCACACCGTTGTCTGCGGCAAAACTGACTCCGCTGCCTGTTAATATGCTGAAGTTTGAATCTCCCCCCAGAAAAACCGTTGAGACCGAAACAAGTGCTGATGAAGTCGATAATCCCGATACACCACCACTTCCAAGTCCCTTGGTTGAGTCGAAATGTAACCAAGAAAGACCAAAATTCGAGGAGTAAGCTGCCCCCGTGGCAGTTGCAAGCCAGACGTCTGAGTTGCGAATATCAACGTCAACCACCGAGGAATCATTTTTTGTAAAAGCATCACTAAGCGGTGAGATAGCTTGGGGATGCTTGCCCGGATAGCTGGAAATGTTACGCAAGATTTGATGGTTTATAGACGAGAGTTGATAGTAATCGGGAATCAACTTCTGAGCTTGGCTATTCAGGGAGTAGATGTTCAAAAGTAACAATATAATGAAATACTTCATTGACGATAATGAGTTCATAAATCTTTCCTCATACGATTGTAAGGGTAATTGCAACTAACGGCTGCAACAAAAATGCTGTTGCATAGCGAGCGCTTATAGACAAATTCAATGTGAGCAGTGCATTAGTTCATTTTATATTTTTGTTGCTGTTAGCCGAAGTGCCAATGTTTTTACAAAATAAAGAGCGTTCCAACTAGAATCTGCATGCCGTATGACTTCATGGTCGGAGAAACTAATTATTTGGTGTTCTGCAATTGGATGATGTACAGCGATGAATTGCCTCAGCGTTTTGCCATCTAGTAATTCCATCACTAGATACGGTCGCACCACACTGTTGAACAGCCACAAGCCTTTGGAGTAGATCGACAATAAGTTCGGATGTCTCAGAGATGAACCTGCCCGAAACTCCTGTTCGATTCTGGTGCGCTCATTAGGATATTCCAGAATGTGGGGTTTGTAAACCTTGACAGCGACATGATCGTTTGGGGCCAGGCCACTGATCTCTTTGAGAGTGATGCCCGAGTAGACTTCGGCTGATGCACCTTCACCCAAGAATCTCTCTAAACGAATAGAAGAATCTATTGTTTGCCCTTCAAGTCTCATCAGTTCTATATTCTCTCAAAATTGGCAATAGCGTATAACTAGTGTAACAACGAACCCATAGGTTCGTCTATCCAACCAAAGTGGCATAATAGACGAACCCGTGGTTTGTTTATTTCGCTTTTGGTTTAACATTCTCTTTATATCAACACCACCACGCTCAACTCCAAAGCAGTACCGACTTCGACATCATCAATGAAATAGACATACCTGTACTTCCGTTGTTCCGGTACTCCGGCGATCTGTATTAATTAAAAATAAAAATGTTGAATGAAGGTTGCCTGCTTTTACCTGACTGCGCTTGCGAAGTAGGTTCCCTTGTTAACTTGGATGCAAGTTTAATAAATATTTTTGAAAAAGCCAAGAAAAAAATAACTTTTTTAAACTTATTTTTGAGTTTTCTATAAATATAGAATCCCTACGGGATTCTTTTCAAACGTATTTCACTCGCCGATGGATTTTCCTCCAGTACTCCAATACTCTGCTACTCCATCACTCCACTACTCCAACACTCCACTACTCCAGCACTCAAGCACTCCAACACTCCTTCAAATCTCAACATCGTACCATCTCAACTACTCATCTACTCGACATCTCAACATCTCAACATCTCACATACTCAAAATAAACTCTTGGCAATTGGAGAGATTACCTTTATATTCACAAGTCCTTTGCATGAAAACCACAACATACTTCACGACAAGCGTATTCCTCAGGCGTTCTGACATTAAAATGGAATGGATTGAGTATGTATTGAACCATCCGATTCGTAAGGAAAATCAACCGAACGGGCGAATACGATTTTGGTCGCGGATTTCTGAGAAAGGGAAATATTTACGCGTTGTTACGGAATCAGATGGTGAAACAGTTCACAATGCATTTTTCGACAGACGATTCAAGATAGAAAGAAAATAATTATGATATTTGAATATTATGCAGAGAGCGATATGCTCACAATCAAACTTGCAGAAGGGTTTAGTTCAGATTCAGAAGAAATAGCCCCCGGAGTTGTGCTTGATTATGATGAGTATAATCATGTCATCGGAGTTGAGATTGAAGATGCAAGTAAATTGATAGACCTTTCCCGATTAGAATTGAAATCGTTACCGGTTTCCAATGTCGTTTTCACTGAACGGGCAGTTGCCCTTGTATAAGTCAAAAGTAAAAATGAAAAAGTAAAAACTCAGACATTTTTACTTTTTCATTGGTGGAAACCACGATCCTGA
>JACPVN010000601.1 GCA_016191715.1 Ignavibacteriota bacterium
GACGGGAAGTCCGCCATCCTGCAAATACGCGGGAACAGGTTCCGCTCCGCCGATTCCGGCAACGAAATCACGCAAGCGTGCGAACTCACGATTCATCCACGAACGCGTATCCGGTCCGAGCATCATCGAGCGCAAATCGGCAAAACGCGTAGGTTTAATCGTGTATGCCCAACCATCGCTGAAGAGATTTGTTTGCATCAAGTCAGGATGTTGCAGCAAGTCTTCATTCAAATTGAGGATTTCACATTCGATGGGAGAACGAACGGTCATCGAGTGTTCATTTTCCTGCAGTAATAAAATCGGGTCGCCTTTCTCGACTTTCTCACCGGCTTTTTTCAGCATCGTGACCCGCGGTTTTTCCAACATACGGCTGACAAAATCATCAATCCCGATTCTGACTTTGCCGGATGGGAACAGATTCATCCATGTATGGGAAGGAGCGAAGTAAATTCCTTCCGGCGTGCGAACAGAGAACGATTGCATGACCGGTTTCGTTGCAAGAACAGGAGCCACTTTCTTCTCCTTCGCTCTTCGCACAAACCAATCAATAGTTAAAAAGACAATGATAGTTGCAATGACAAATAGTACAGTCATTTTTTTATTTTTTTTGATAGTTAATATTCAACATAGTGTTCACTTGTGAGCCGAATGGAACATCGGCTCATTTGATTCTTACTAAGGAAAGAATTGTGCCAGGGAGTAGTACTTTTTCTAAACAAAAAAATTGTTGAAAAAAGAATGATACAGCCAATAAATTTAGTTATGTAGATGAAGTGAACAACAGCATTGTTGTATTATTCATCAAAGAAAGGATGCGAAGTGTTGAATTTTTTGTAAACCGTTGTGGTAGAAGAAGTAAGTTGACTGTTGAATTATTCATGGCTGAGCGTTGAAAAAAATAACACAGGAGATACAACGAGAGAATTGAAAATATTTTTTGTTATCAAGCGAACTTCAGTTCGCCTCTACTCTCTATGAAGAGCGTGTTGCCGAATCGTTATTGCGATCCCGATTTATCGGGAGAAGCAATCTCTCTATCCAAGAGAGAACGCAATGTGGAATTGTGAGAGCTTCCGCCATCCGCTTGGAACTTCGTCGCTCATTTCTCGCATGACACTTTGGGTGCATTCGGCAACACGCTAGAACTGTTATGATGCTTGTTTGATAAACACACAACGTACCAAGCAAGCAAACACATAAACTAAAGATACGTTGTAGTTGCGTGTATAACCTCAAAATATTTTCATATCTCCTATACATTTTTTCGCAATTTCGACAGAAAAGGGAAAAAAACGGTTTCATACTTGGATTTTTTCAATTAAAGATTTACCTTCTCTCCAAGTAATTCTGGACAGGTTACTTTTTATTGATGAGTTTGGCGTCAAGATAATGAAGTAAGGATAATTTATTTTTTCGTAAGGTAGTTTTTATGAAGCATCAGAACAACGGTTGCGCAGTCATGCCTCGTTACGTGAAGAACGAGGGATGTAGTTTTTTGTCTTTCCGGTTTTCCATTTATCAATTTCTTTTCAAAGTTTTTTCATTCCTCTATTCATCTACAAAATTACTTACACTTGTTTTGATGAAGCATCATCTTCTTTACGGAGCGATGCTGTTATTTTTCTTTTTCAATCCAACAGTGCATGCCCAAGACACATGTGATGGTTACCTTGTTTGGGATCCTCCTATCATGCTATCTGATGGTACAGGAAGCCTTACCGGTCCGGTTATTGCAATTACCGGACGCGATACAATCCATGTAACCTTTAGAGGAAATCCTCTCCATTCACGCCTCCCGTACCGACGGAGCGTGACCAATGGAAGAACATGGGAACCTTTGCAAGACCTCATTACCGATACAGTAGAGTTTCCAATCGGATACACAAATACGACGGTGGTTGCGGAAGGTTTGAACGTTTATGTTTTTGGCAATGGAGAATATATTTCAGAGTTCGGATGGCCTCGTGAGAATGTGATGGTAAAGAGTACAGATAGAGGAACAACATGGTCTTCGCCAAGAAGGTTTGGACCGGATTCAGCAGGTGGTCTATGGTCGGCAAGTATATCCGGCGATACACTAATAGTAGTGTATAGCGCATTTCGAAATCATTTCGGTAAAGAAACACGTGAAATATATTCGACAGATGGCGGAGAGAGATGGACACGGACGAACGACACGCTTGATAGCTGGACACGGACAGCATTATTTCCCGGAACGTTTCATGCCGTGCGGGAAACCTCAATAAATTGGGCGGATGAAAAATTATATCTTCGAAGTTATGACCTTGGGAACACATTCCCTCATAGAGAATTATTATCATCAATTGATGGAAGAAACTCTTTTGAACATGACCTCGCATCCGCTATTGTCGGTAAAGATACCACTCTAATGCTGGTGTGGCGAGAAACAAAATACGGCTGTGTAGGAGGTTTTGGTTGTAGTATCGCTTTACGGGAGAGCCGCGATAATGGCAACACATGGCTGCCTGAAGAAATATTAACGGAACAACCTGAAGGCGCAAACCCTGAAGCAGATATATACAGAGACGGGACGGTTGGCGTTACATGGGATAAAGCAACGACAATTTTGGATGCTGAGGTAGTGTTAAGAGTCCGCTATGCTGACGGAAGGTGGACACCAAGACTGAGCGGTGGGCACGGAGGAATTGTGAATATAGCCGTCTCAGCGAATACCGTGCATACAGTATGGGCGATAGATACGGATAGTTTACACGGGACCTTACAAATATTTTATCGAAGAGGAGTTTTCAAAGAGAACACGATGCGAATTTATTATCCGACAGGTTGGAATCTTGTCTCTGTTCCCTTTGCATATTCTTCCGTAACAAATCTTCCATCCCTGTTTTCGTTCGACCATGGGTATCTCAGCGAAGACTCGATGGAGTTCGGAAAAGGGTACTGGGCGAAAATCGAAAGTTCGGTCAGGTATGAAGGGGACATTGTTCTGAACGATACCATCAACGTAACAACAGGGTGGAACGTTATCGGCGCGCTTACAAAGCCAATAGGTGTGAACACGATTCAGTCCCTTCCCGATAGCATTGTCACATCATCATATTTTGGATACGATGGTGGTGCGTACTTCACTGCTGATTCGCTTCGTCCCGCCTCCGGGTACTGGGTGAAAGTGAAGCAAAATGGAAAACTTATTCTTCGAGCGTCAACAAATAGACAATGAATTATTTTACAATGTGAAAGGAGATTGGGCAAGAACATTATTTTCTCAAGTTGACCGTTAGATTCATAAAACCGCTAAAGCGGTTATTAAAGTGTTTTTTTTGTCATTAACCCCAGACTTAAGTCTGGGGTTAGTAGCACACTCTCCCAAATTTGCAACCGTTTTCCCAACGGGCTGCCTTTGGCAC
>JACPVN010000602.1 GCA_016191715.1 Ignavibacteriota bacterium
ATTCCCGTCCCTTCTTGCATCCTTGTCGAGGAACTATCAACCTGATAAAAGCGGTCGAAAATGTGCGGCAGTTTTTCGGGAGGAATGCCGATACCTGTGTCGCGGACGGAGATTTTCACCGCTTCACGCGCCCTCACCCCCTGCCCCTCTCCCCTAGGGAAAGAGGAGACTGAAGTAATTACAACGGTAATCTCTCCATGGTCAGGAGTAAACTTAAACGCGTTGGAGAGGAGATTGATGACTATCTTCTCCATTTTTTCTTTGTCGAAATATATTTCAACTTCTTCAGCGTCAGCTTGAACATCGAAGAACATTTCTTTCCGCTCGGCAAGTGAATGGAACGACATTGTGACACCACGGATGAACGCGACGATATTTCCTTTACTTGCCTGAAGTTTCATTCCTCCCGCTTCGAGTTTGGATATATCGAGCAGTTGATTGATGAGCCGGAGTAATCGTTGAGCGTTTCGCCGCATGAGCCGCAGGTCGCGTTTCACTGTATCCTTGGGGACAGAACCGTTGAGAAGTTTTTCAATCGGACCGAGAATCAATGTCAGCGGCGTGCGGAATTCATGACTGATGTTCTGAAAAAATTTCATCTTCAGTTGGTCAACTTCTTTGAGTTGGTTCGCCCGCACTTGTGCCAACTCCAATTGGTCTTTCAGTCTGATACGCTTCAAATCGTAGCGGCGGAAGAAAATTAGGACAGTGAAAAATATTCCAACATAACCAAGATATGCCCACCACGTTCTGTACCACGGCGGCAAGATGATAAGAGAAAGAGTAATTCCCTGCTCATTCCATACTCCGTCGTTATTGCTTCCGCGAACGTGCAGGATATATTTACCGGGGTTTAAGTTCGTGAATGTAGCAGAGTTATCTTTCGAGGGCTTCGTCCACTCTTCGCTGTACTCTTCGAGCCTGTAAGAATATTCGTTACTGCCGGAGTTTGAGAAATCAAGCGCGGCAAATTCAAACGTTAAAATATTTTGGTCGTACGGCAAAACGATTTCTTTTGTCTCGGTAATGCTCTGCTTCAACGGTGAATGTTCATCCAGCCATGAAACGGAAGCGCCGCGAATTTTCAGGTCGGTAAACACGAGCGGAGGGATATGCGGATTTTCTGTTATCTCTTCGGGGTAGAATATATTAACACCGCCGGTACCTTCCAGATAGATTTTGCCGTCTGCCGTCTGAAAATTTCGTTCGCGGTTAAATTCCATCCCCTGCAATCCGTCATAAATGTCGTAATACTTAAAGGTCATTGTCTTTGGGTCGAGTCGGCACAAGCCGTTATTCGTGCTCAACCAAAGTTTCCTGTTTTTATCCGGGAAGACGGTATAGATAACATTATTTGGCAATCCGTTTCGCGTCGTATAGCGCGAACATGTTCCGGATGTTTTTTCAAATTTGTTGAGTCCTCCCCCCTCAGTTCCTATCCAATAAAATTTTTCCGGCTCATCAGGATCTTCCGTTAAGGAAATAACGTTGTTACTGCTGAGCGATGTCGTATCATGAGCATTATGCGAGAATCGTTTCAGCGCAAGCGTGACGGGATCAAAACGGAACAACCCTTCCTGAAAAACTCCGAACCAGAAATATCCGTCGTTATCTTTCCGGGGTGATGTAATTCTAAATTCCCATGTATCTCTCCATGCATTATTTTCTCCAAGCGCTCCGTTATGAATAAGGTAATGGCGAAATCTGTTGTGAACAGAATCGTACGCGCTGAGCGCTTCCCATCCGATAAACCACTGAACTCCCGTTCTATCTTCAAGCATTTTTACATACGAGGATATCGGAAAGGTTTGAGGGGTAAGAGCTTCTCCCCGTTTTTGCCGACGAATTTTATTTATTGTTCCCGCAGTCGAATCATACCACACCACATCACCAATCGTACCTCCTAAATCGTCTTTTGATGGGACACATGGATACCATTCATTGCCGTTACGATCCCGAAAAACCGAGTAGTTATATAAATCAGCATACGTCGAAGTATCACCGGTAATTCCTTTTCGCCTTGGAAATCCTACCGCCTCCATCGTTTGCATTACCAACGATGGAAATTTCATTCGGGGAATAGCGCCAAAGCGTTCAATAGCGGTATTATATTGGTCTATCCCAAATCCGTTAGTGCCAACCCAAAGTATGTCGCCTCTATCAATCAATATTCGGAGCTGGTCGCCCTGAGTTTGCGATTTGATGAACGTTTGTTGCCGCGTATCCCGCGTATTAATCTTGAGAAAATCCCGCGCCACTATCCACAGAAATCTGGACCGGTCAACTGCAATAATGGGACGAGGTTTACCTACTGGTAATGGTTCGTGGTTGATATTGGTTGTAACTCCCGTGGCTGGATTATACGAATAGAGAAAAGAGTAGAGCAAATCATAAATTAAGAACCAAAACACACCATCCTGATCTTCAACCATCCCTCCGGGGGACATGCTCAACTGTCCGACGCCCCGTCGAAAAACCGGTGGATGAGGGAGCGAACGATTGATGATATGAATAAAAGAATTATTCCATACCCAGATATTGCCTGAATGATCGGCGTAAGTAATGATCGTGTTTCCTTGGTTCCCTGTTTTCAATCCTTCCTTATGTACGGTAACATGAAATGACGCGCTTGAAAGGAAAGTGTTTTCATTCCGCGTTTGCTCGATGAGAAGAATTTCTCCTTCTCTTCCCACCCAGTGTAATCCAGTAATATCCTCCGCAATCGAAAATAATTGAGGTACAATGGTTGGTGACCACTGCACTTCATCCAAGTGAATAAAGCGTTCTGTTGCCCGGTCGAAAATATCAATGTTGCCGGCAAGAAATCCTACCCAGAGCAATCCTGATTTACATTCATGAAGAGCAGAAACAATACCCGTGGAGATAGTGGTGGTGTCTGTTGGGTCGTTACGGTAATTCTTAAATGAGTAGCCATCATAGCGGCTCAATCCATCGCTTGTTCCGAACCACATGAATCCCCGGCTATCCTGAAGCATTGCATTAACGAACCCTTGTGCAAGTCCGTCGTTCACTCCAATGTGCCGCCATGCCGATTGTGCGAACAGTGACGATGTAGCAAAGACGAGGCAACCGATGAGGAAGAAAGAATATGTTCTTAATACCAAACGTAAAACCATGCCGACTAAAGTACCAATTTTCGCAAAACAAAAAAATCCCGCCGGAGTTACCCGTTCAGTCATAGTGAAGATACTTCTCTTTCTTTCATATGGATTCATATTGCTTGATACAATTCGGGATTGCATCTCTTCACGTACCCAACACTATTCGAGACGTGAATTATTCTTTTTCAGTCCACGATCCGACCTCGAATAGACGGGAACTCAATTGCGGCAGTGTTCAAAATGAACTTGGATTATTACACAATAAATATAATAATTATGTGAATTCGCTTGGGAACTGAAGGTTTCGGGATTCATCTTTCGATAGAACAATATCTCGTCATCGAAGAATTGAAGCATTTTCCTTTGTTCCCCACTGAAAGAATTGGTAACTTTGCAGAGTATTTACAACAGGAACTCAGACAATGAACCAATTCAAAGACAGCATTTACAAACTTATCGTAGAAACTTCCACTAACTTACCGCTTGATGTTCGTCGGGCTTTTACCGATGCAATGAAACGCGAAATTCCCGGAACACAATCCGCTCTTGCGTTGCAGACGATGGCAATCAATACCGACATGGCGTGCGAAATTGAAGCGCCGATTTGTCAGGATACAGGAATGCCTACGTTTGAAATAAAAACTCCCGTCGGCGCAAACCAACTCGCGATGAAAAAACAAATCCTCGAAGCGATTGCCGAAGCGACGAAGAACGGAAAACTTCGTCCCAACTCTGTTGATTCGCTCACCGGAAAAAACAGCGGCAACAATTTGGGTGCGGGAACTCCCGTCGTTCACTTTGAGCAGTGGGAAGAAAACGACATAGAAGTGAAACTGCTTCTCAAAGGAGGCGGATGCGAAAATAAAAATATTCAATACTCGCTTCCTTGCACGCTTGACCATCTCGGTCGTGCGGACAGAAACATCGAAGGAATCCGAAAATGTATTATGCACGCGGTGTGGCAGGCGCAAGGTCACGGGTGCAGTGTCGGCGCACTCGGTGTTGGTGTTGGCGGTGACAGAACGACCGGTTACACGCTTGCAAAAGCGCAACTCTTCCGCGAACTCGACGACATCAACCCGAATCCCGAACTTGCAAAACTTGAAAACCGAATCATGGAAGATGCGAACAAACTCGGAGTCGGTGCGATGGGATTTGGCGGCGCGGCAACGTTGATTGGTTGCAAGATTGGCGCGTATAATCGTTTGCCCGCGAGTTTTTTTGTCTCCGTCGCGTACGATTGCTGGGCGTTCCGACGTCTCGGTGTTCGGCTTGATGCACAAACAGGCGCAATCAAACAGTGGCAATACAAAGGCGACACACCCGCAATGAAAATGGCTTCGCTTGAAGAAATTCCACTCACCGGAAGAGAAATTCGCTTGACCACGCCCCTCTCAGAAGCGCAGGTACGCAGTCTGAAAGTCGGTGATGTTGTGCTGTTGAGCGGGAAAATTGTTACCGGTCGCGATATGATTCATCATCACTTAACAACGCACGATGCGCCTGTTGATTTGAATGGTCTGGCTCTTTATCATTGCGGACCCGTTGCATTGAAAAAAGATGACAAGTGGTTCATCAATGCGGCAGGACCGACAACGAGCAGTCGAGAAGAACCGTATCAGGCAGATGTGATTAAAAAATTCGGCTTGCGTGCAGTGATTGGAAAAGGGGGCATGGGAGCGAAGACTCTTGCAGGTTTGAAAGAGTTTGGTGCAGTCTATCTGAATGCGATTGGCGGCGCGGCGCAATATTATTCAAAGTGCATCGTCGAAGTTACCGGTGTTGATTTCCTTCAGGAGTTTGGCGTTCCCGAAGCGATGTGGCACATGACGGTGAAAGATTTTCCCGCCATCGTCACGATGGATTCGCACGGCAACAGTCTCCATGCAGTTGTCGAGAAAGCATCGGGCGTGGAATTGGCAAAGTTTCAAGAGCCGATTATGGTGTAAATCAAAAATTTGATTTTTAACTTCAACTATAAAGTAATCGTACTTCATTCATTATTCAGAATTGGATATCCATCAATACTCATAATATTGAATAGCGAATAATGAATATCGAATGAAAAAGTAATCTTCAGATTCTTCACAACAACAAAGGATTAGGTATGATTCGACCTATCCACACACATACTGTCGCGCCTTCGCTTCCGAAGGAATTGCAATGTTTGCATTTCATTGCGTACAATCTTCTTTGGGTGTGGGACCATGAACTGATGGAATTATTTTTCCGCATGGACCCCGACCTGTGGGAACTCACCAACCACAATCCCGTTATGATGCTCGGCTCGATGAGTCAGCAACGGCTCAACACACTCTCCCGCGATGATGCATTCATGGCGCAGGTGGAGCGGTGTTGCGAAAAACTGAAATCCTATCTTTCAACCACGTCAAGTTGGTTTAAGAAAAACCACGCGGATGCGGAAAACCTCCACATCGCGTATTTCTCTGCCGAATTCGGATTGACCGAATGTTTGCAAAACTATTCGGGCGGACTTGGAATTTTGGCAGGCGACCATCTCAAGTCGGCGAGCGATTTGGGACTTCCGATTATTGGCATCGGTCTGCTGTATCAGCAAGGATATTTCCGGCAATATTTGAACGCGGACGGCTGGCAACAGGAACGCTATCCCGAAAATGATTTCTACACTCTGCCGCTTCAACTTGAACGGAACACGAACGGCAAACCGAAAACGATAACGATTGAACTTCCCGGTCGTTCGGTTGCCGCACAAATCTGGAAAGTGCAGGTCGGACGCAATCCGTTGTATCTGCTCGATACGAACATTCCTCAAAACAATCCGCAAGACCAAAACATCACCGACCAACTTTACGGCGGCGACAAGGAAATGCGCATCAAGCAGGAAATTCTTCTCGGCATCGGCGGGTACCGGGCGTTGGATGAACTCGGATATTCTCCCGCAGTCTATCATATCAACGAGGGACACTCGGCGTTTCTCACGCTCGAACGAAGTTACGATTTGATGAAGTCACAACATCTTTCGTTCGCTGAAGCGGCGGAAGCAACGATGGCAAGCATGGTGTTTACGACACACACTCCCGTTCCCGCCGGCAACGATTATTTCCCGCCTGAGTTGATGAAAAAATATTTTTCCTTCACGGCGGAACAACTTGGTCTGGCGTTCGATGAATTTCTCGCGCTCGGCAGACAAAACCCGGAAGACGAAACAGAACATTTCTGCATGACTGTGCTTGCGCTCCGGATGTCGGGATTCAGCAACGGCGTGAGCAAACTGCACGGTCAGGTTTCGCGCAAACTCTGGCAAAAAGTGTGGGAAGGAATTCCGTCCAATGAACTTCCGATTTCCTCGATAACAAACGGTGTACACGCGCCTTCATGGATTAGCCGCGACATGGCAGGGTTGTTTGACAGATATTTGGGACCGACGTGGCGTGAAGACACGGGGCATCACGGCATGTGGAGCCGCGTGCTTCATATTCCCGATGAAGAACTCTGGCGAACGCATGAGCGACGACGCGAACGGCTTGTTGCGTTTGCGCGACAGCGATTGGGAAATCAGTTAACAGCACGTGGGGTTCCTGCATCCGAAATTGCACAGGCGCGTGAAGTGCTGAATCCTGACGCTCTGACGATTGGATTTGCCCGCAGGTTTGCAACATACAAACGTGCGGCGTTACTGTTGCGAAATCCTGAACGACTCACGCGGATTCTTTCCAACAAAGAACGTCCGGTGCAAATTATTTTTGCAGGAAAAGCGCACCCGATGGATAACGCAGGGAAAGATTTAATCCGGCAAATCGTTCACTTCGAGCGCAATCCTGAAGTGCGGCGGCGCATGGTGTTCATGGAAGATTATGATATGGTGGTTGCGCGCTATCTTGTGCAGGGAGTTGATATCTGGCTGAACACGCCGCGCCGTCCGCTCGAAGCAAGCGGCACGAGCGGAATGAAAGCGACACTCAACGGCGCGCTC
>JACPVN010000040.1 GCA_016191715.1 Ignavibacteriota bacterium
GCGTTGAGCATAGATGTCGTATTGTTCTATGCCATCGCGAAAATCATACCAGGCGATTATAGCACCGCCTGCACCGTCACTTGCACAGAACGTGCCCATTTGAGAATTAGAAGCAGTGGTAATCGGAATACCGCCGACTGTCCATTCAGCCACGCCGGTAGCACTGATTCTCTGAGAATAAATGTCATAGTATCCTGTGCCGCCGCGTGTATCTTGCCACGCCATAATCGCACCTCCCGAACCATCACTGACAATAGATGGTTTTTCCTGATTACCTGAGCCGGACGAGATAGAATTGTTGGCAGATGAATCGTGAGACCACTGTGTTAACGCGGGTTGACTCAAATACAAAAAGAACATCAAGAATGATTGTAGCCATACTGTAGAGTTTTTCATAGTATATTCCTGATTGCTTCGTTGGTAAATAGTAGAGTTATTTTTTCATGCTTTCGTTTTCTCTTTGGTATATGATACGGTTGAATATCAAGTTTCTACTCGTCAAACCAGTCTATTTTTTCAATATGGAATATTTTATTCCTGTTGAGAAAAGATTGAAAACAAATGGAAAACAGTAAATTACATCAGTTATTTCAACAAAATAAGTTTTTTCGTCTTGGAGTACGAATCGGCAGTTAGCCGATAGAAATACATCCCTCCCGGAATGTTCGTCGCATCCCACTCCACGAATCTGTAGCCGGATGACTGTAACTCGTCAACAAGCGTAGCCACTTCTTCGCCGAGTGTGTTAAACACTTTCAATGTCACCCACGTATCAACAGGTAACTGATAACGGATAACCGTTAACGGATTAAACGGATTCGGATAGTTCTGCTCAAGTGCATATTCACTTGATATTACTGAATTATTGGAATTGCCGTCGCCTTCAGGCGGTGGCGGTGGAAGTTCGCTTGTTGGAACAATGACGATTCTATTCATACATGAAAGAATTTCTGATGACAAAATCAGTTGTCCATTTTGATTGACCTTCACCCAATATGCTTTACCCGGAAGAATCGAATCGGAAGCGACATAACCCTGAGCAATGTTGAATCCCCAGAACTGCGAGGTAATAATTCCTCGCGGCACTGAAAGAATATCCGACGCCAACACAGGTGATGAAATTGAACCGACCATATTCCATCCTTGGGTTACGTCAATGGAATCCATGAGAAGGAACGAACCGTTCATATAAATATATTCCGCGCGGATGAACTTCATCCAGTACCCGACACCGTTTTCGAGAACTGATTTCGTAACGTACCCGCCTTCATACGCGAATGCATCGGAAAGTGCGGTTGGGTAGAGTGAAGTTTTGGTATAGTCTGCGACTGTGAGTGGAACCGAAACCATATTCCAACCGGCTTCAGTTGTGAGTGTCTGAGTTATATTTGCTTCGGGAATGAGGAGAAATTCCGACACTGAAAACTCCGACAAACTTCCGTCAGAACTCTGATACAAAAGAACAGGGAGTTGCTGAGGCAATCTTCTGAACGTTTCACCGGCAGCAACGGGTTTGTATGTTATCGTTTCCCAAATGTAAAGCGAGTCTTTGTTCTGCCATGATTCCGTCAATGAAAATTCAGGCAGACGGATGTCGAGAAAAACGTCAAAGAAACTCTTTGCATTTCCGCTTATCGCAAACGGCGGCACATCGAGAATTCCGGGATTGTTGTTTGCGTTCTCTTCGATTTGTCCAAGAGAAGGGCACGCCGAATTGAGATTCACATGCACGAGACCGAGTGAACTTCCACCCAAGAGATTCACCTGAGAAATTTGTGCATACACCTGATCTAAACCGTCATTATCGCGGTCTTGTGCCGCACCTGCGGGAGAGATGAACGCATCAATCGTTACTGTACCGGTCAGATTGACTAATTCCGTTCCACCCGGTAAATCGAGGAACAATTGACCGACGCTGACGGTGAATACATCCGTTTCGATGTATGGATTTGGGATGTGAATTTCCGAAATCATTGTTATTCCTGATGGATTTCCGAACGAATCAACAAGCATTATGGGCGGCTGACCTTGCAAATTCGTGTATGTCTCAGCGAGCGCAGGTGGCTTGTGCGTGATGATTGCTCGCATCGTTGCGGCTTGACTTCCATACAACTTCATACCGCCTACTTCTATTTCAAAGAAGACATCGAAAAAACTTTCCGCAGTTCCCAATGGTCTGAATGGTGAAATATCCAGCGTTCCCGGCGTGTTGTTTGCAGTTTCTTCAATCAATCCTACAGTCGGATGAATTGGATCCAGTCCAACTTTCACCCACCCCATTGAACTGTTCCCTCGCAAATCCAATGAAACGATTTCAGTCGTTACCTCATCTCTTCCGTCACCATCGGAATCCGATGCCCCGCCGGTCGGTGTGACATTTACTTCAACTGTTGTCGGTCCAATCAGCGAAATTGTTTCCGTTGATTGGTCAGGATATTGAAGTGTAATCTGTGCAACTGTTTTCGGGAAGTGATCTATCTCAGGTCCGAACGAAATCGTTACGTTGAACGTACACGTATCGCTTTCGTACTCGTTGCTTGCAACAACAGTTACCACCGTTGTCCCGAGCGGGAACAAACTTCCCGAAGGGGGCACTGCAGAAACAATAACAGAAGTTCCACTGCAATCGTTGGAGACAGACGGCGGAGAGTAATTGACAATTAATCCACCCAAATTCGTAGTCGTGAGATTGTAATCGTTCGGACAGATGAGCGAAATACAATCCTTGAATAATTCCAGTTGAATGTTATTCAACGCGGGAACCCACGTCATCCCTCCATCAATGCTTACTTCTGTAAAGACATCGAAGAAACTGCTTATGAGGAAATTTCCTGAGGGCAATGTTTCAATCTTCGTTTTTCCGAGCGAAGCGAGAGTCGGGCTTTCGCGAAACATTACACCAGGCGGTAAACTACCGCCGGCAATATCCATTTGTAACATCTCGGTATCGTAAAACTTTGTCTCACCGGAAGCGCTTGATATTGAAATGTATTCGGTGAAGTTCGTCGGAGCGATATATGGAAAGAACGTGAATCCTCCATCAAACGAAAATTGGAACGATGTCCGACCTGAGTACGCATGAGACATCCCGCCAAATTCCGGAGGAGGAATAGAAGGCATGAGGTCGCTCTGGACGATATTTTTCATTGCCATGCCATTCACAAAGATAATCCGCTCATCCTCTTTGCTGATGTATTGTCCGTCGGGAGGAACATAATTGACGGCAAACGGATATGCGAACGGAAAGACTTCAAACGAATATGTTCGCTCGCCAGTACAATCATTTGCATCAGTCGCAGTTACGGTGAATGTCCAATCACCGTTGATTGTTGGAGTACCCGAAAGAGTCCCGTCGGAGAGTAATGTTACTCCATCAGGCAGTTCACCATTGCTAACAGCAAAAATGTATGGCGACGCGCCGCCGGATGCAGTGAGGATGGCGGCATAATCTTCATCCCTGACTCCGTACTGCAATGTCGTAGGAGAAAGAATAATCGTCGGGCAACCTGCTTTCAATTCCAACACGATATAATTTTGCGCAGGGAGCCAACTCTGTCCTCCATCCACACTCAATTCGAAAAAGATATCAAAGAAACTGCTTATCATGTAACCGCCTGTGATTGTCCGACCGTTTGTACTTCCTGTTGATGCGAACGTCGGACTTTCACGCAACATCACGCCTCCGGGTAACGAGCCGCCGGAAATATTCAGCGACAACATTTCCGTGTCAAAGAAATGTCCATCGCCGTCATTACTTCGATGCGCAATTCGTACAGCATCACTTGTGGGTGAAGTACCGGACGCCCATGTGCTTCCTCCGTCATATGAAACTTCATAAACCATTTCAGCGCCAAATGAATTGGTTTGAGTTGTACCATCAGTAAGTGATACTCCTTGTGTAAACCGTTTATGAATCAAATCCCGAAATTGTATTCCATTGTTAAAAACTACAACTGAACCTGTCTTACTTGCAAACTCTCCCGTTAGCGGCGGATATAAATTTGTCATAAAGTCGTACTCAGTCGGATAGCCCATTTCAAGAGGCATGGAGTTGGATGCCGGTTGCCATGATGCACCTCCATCTACACTCAGTTCAAGAAACACATCGAAGAAACTGCTTACCATGTACCCGCCGGAAACGGAATCTGTTCTGAATTGTACTCTCGAATTCCACGTCGGACTTTCGCGTATCATGATACTTCCGCCGAGAAGAACATCCATCTGCAAAGCCAATCCTTCATACCATGTTGTTCCCGCATCACTCCGACCGTAGTCTAACACAACATTGTTAACGCTCGACGAGTGACCAATCTGCCATGTCAGACCGCCATCCATTGAGAGTTCATAATCAAGCGCTCCGTTAAATGAATAATATTGATTCGAACTCACAGGAGGAGGCGACGACCAGTTATACAAATTCCGGTGGACAAGTTCACGCAGTTGCACACCGTTCGCCCACATAACTATTGGCTGATTTTGACCGATGTACTTTCCGTTCGGCGGGAAATTATCCGTTGCGATGAAATATTCAGGAGGATAAACGCTGATGGCAAATCCGTCTGTAAATGTGCAACCGAACGAATCGGTAACAGTGATGTTGAAATTCCATGTTCCTATCTTCGTCGGCGTTCCGGAAAATATTCCTTCTCCCGACAACACAATTCCATCGGGAAGCAAACCATTACTTACCTGGAATATATAAGGCGCAACCCCGCCACTTCCTGTCAGTGTTTCACTGTACGGTTGATTTACCGCTGCATCGCGAAGATACTGCGGAGTTATGTCCAAGTTACAATTGGCTACCAACTCCTGATGATGAAACGTATTTCCGGGATTCCACGATTGACCGCCGTCCATACTCACTTCTAAAAAAATATCGAAGAAACTTTCGATGTGGAAACCGCCTGTCACCGTTTGAATCGCCATCGTTCCGTTCGATGCAAGCGTCGGGCTTTCGCGAATCAAGACACCTGCCGGGAGCGTTCCTCCTGCAATATCATCCTGAAGAACTTCAAGCGAGAAGAATCGAACAGCGCCGGTATCATGAGTATGATTGAAACGCATCGTCATCATGGAGGAAGTATATTGCGGTGCGAACGTTGAGCCGCCATCAAACGACATTTCCAAATTCACCCCTGAAGCAAATGAGTGAGTAACAATTTGCCCGAGCGGCGGCGGCGGCACGGAGGCGCTGAACGTTTGATGGAGAAGATTGTTGATGTGAATCGCTCCGCCGGCATACAACACCGGCGGATAACCAAGCGGTGTTTCATACCGTCCATTCGGAGGGACATTATCTGAAGTGTAAAATCCAACACCGAGCGTTCGGGATGGATTGACTGCGGTAGTGTTCTCTGCTGAGAGTGTGTAATTTGTAAAGAGAGTGCAACAAAGAATCGCAAGAAGAAAAAGGAAATAGTGTTTCATTTCCGTACCCTTTCAAAACTAACTACAAGTAAACGTGATTGACCTACAAGAGAAATCGGCAAGGCATCAAGGTCGGATGATGCCCGCGCAGAGTATTGAAACCAATTCGGGAAATGAACAGGGATGTGAGCCAAACAAAGAACCGCGCAACGACATGATGTTCGTGTTGCCGACTTGTTATGGAGGAAGAAAACTATGGCTCGGAAATGACAAGCAAATGTAATGAACTCCCTGATAATTGTCAAAGTAATCAGTCACATCGAGTACAAAAAATATCTTTGCCTGTTGTAATTTGATTGGCTACATTTACAGCAATCTAATACAAATTAGTCGGTATGATAACGCTGATATATTTCTTCAATAAATCTGCGCCGGACATTCTTGAATTCGGGTTGTTACTGATATTCCTTTTGCTTCTCCTGTTAGGCATCGAACAATTGTATTCGTGGAACAAATCAAGGAGAATCAATAAATTGCAAACCCTCGAAGAGAGTTATGGAAAAGAATTGGAACAAGAAATTGACAGTGAAAAAACCAACCCGCCGAATGAATAAAAAAAACGCCACGTACTTTCTTGAACGGAAATAAGCGACGCTTCTTTCATAAATCCTAATTTACTGAACTCAATGTTGTGTATTCGGTCCTCCATTACTCAACTACCCCACCGACATTGTAATGGTTACTATTTCATTAAAATCATTCGCTTCACATTAGTGTAGTATCCGGTAGAAAGACGATAGAAATACACACCGCTCGGCAGTGATGAAGCATCGAACTGCACCGACTTGTATCCGGCATCTTCAAAGCCATTGAGCAGTGTTTGTACTTCCCGACCTAACACATCATAGACGATAAGCGAAACCTGTGCATCCTGATGGAGACTATACTTTATTTCTGTAACGGGGTTGAAGGGGTTGGGGAAGTTTGCTTCGAGTTTTGTGTCTGTCGGCAGATTA
>JACPVN010000041.1 GCA_016191715.1 Ignavibacteriota bacterium
CCTGAACAACCCGCGCAGGTCCGACTCGTTCAAGTGCATACTTACGTTCCTGTCCTTGATTGGGTTGAGTCATTGTGTTTGTTGTTGATTGTTTCTTTGAACATCCAATGAGAGCCATAGCCAAAATGATAATGAAGGTGAAGAGTTTCGTATTCATGTGTATGTTGAATTTCTGAGAGTAAATGCGTTGCAAAAATACTGAAAAGAGTGTGGAATACCAAAGTGGAATAACTTTACAAAGAATGGCAGTGATGAACAGATTTTTTTTTCAAGAAAATGCTTTGTAGTTTGTACTGAAAACAATAGTATATCGAAACACAATTACGAAATATCAATGCGTCCGGAGACCCAAACAAACGTTGCAATAGTGAAATACATTTCTCAGTATTACTACCTTTTTCTTTTTATTATTCTTTTTTTTATTGAAGTTGATGCTCAGGTAACTCTTTCACAATCATTGCTCAATTTTGGAAGTAAAAGCACCTCAAATACTGATAGTTTATCTTTTTGGATTAGGAATGGAGCCGACAGCACCATCACAATAAACGATATTAACACATACGATACAGTGTTTTCTGTTCGGGATACTCAGTTTGCCGTTCAAGCGCACGATAGCGTTCGAGCATGGATCTATTTTTACTCAAATCATAATTTGAGTTATCAGGATGTTGGTGTTCTCAAACAATCCGGGACACAAGGAGATTTGGCGATTTCACTTTCCGGAACAAAACAATATCCTGACACATACTACAGTTCAACACAAGGGCTTTCGGGCGAACCATTGAAAACAGCACTGAGAAATCTCGTCGTCGGCCATACGAATCGTGGCTATAACACGATTCGTGATAAGATGTTTTTAGAAATAGACCCGGTAGGTGGCCAACTTGAATGTGTGTACACCGGAAGAACAATTCCCGTCACGACACGTGATGACATGCAGACGAACGGCAACTTCAACACAGAACACACGTGGCCCCAATCAACATTCAGTCAGCAAGAGCCGGAACGGGCGGACATCAATCACCTTTTTCCAACTGACGAAAATGCGAACAACATCCGCGGCAACTTACCGTTCGATATTGTTGTCTCGAATATTGATTGGAATGTTGGCGGTTCAAAACGAGGAAGAAATTCAAGCAATACTCCAGTCTTTGAGCCACGCGATGTTCATAAAGGGAATCTCGCTCGTAGTATGTTCTACTTTATTATTCGTTATCAAAACTGGGGAACATTCTGGACGAGTGGTGGAGTGAATCAGGAATTGGTCTTCAGAACTTGGAATACACAGGACCCGGTTTCTTCCGAGGAACTAAGCCGCAACAATGAAGTTGCTCAGGCGAGTGTACAGGGAAAACGAAATCCTTTTATTGACCACCCGGAATTTGTTGCCCGTATTTCCGATTTCGATGGAACGGCAACAGTCACGACTTCTCCAAGGTTGGTCATTCCGACATCACAAATAAATTTTGGAACGACTGCACAATTTGATACAACGATTTTTCAACTTGCTGTGGTAAATGCAGGTTCTGCATCACTCACTATTACATCATCTACGTCCTCCGATTCTTCTTTCTCAATTTCATTTCCTTCATCAACCATATCGGCTGACAGTTATGTTTATGCTACTGTCCGTTTTATCCCGAAGAACGGCAATCAATCGTATTTGGGAACTATACTCATTAATAGCACTGATACACAGACTGGAGCGTTCTCGGTCAATGTTAGTGGAAATTCCACAGCGACGAATACGGCTGAAATTTCAGGTTCCGTATTTGACGATGCAAACGAAAATGGAATCAGGGACGAGAATGAAAGCGGTTTGGAGAATTGGAATATATATATTTCAGGCGCGGCAAATGAATCAACACTTACAGATGTGAACGGGAATTATCTGTTTACAAATCTTCCCGCCGGGACATATTCTCTCACTGAGGAAGAACGCGTTGGATGGATTCGGAGTTTTCCCCTATCCAATACATATTCAATTTCGTTAAGCATCGGACAAGATACAACGGGTTTTGATTTTGGAAACAGAGTACAAACATTCATGCTCTTTCCTACAACGATTGGAAGTGGAACAATTATTCCGTCAGACACCGTAATTCTCCAATATAGCGGGAGTCAACAATTTACTTTCACACCGAACGTAGGATTCCGGATTGATAGCATACTTGTAGATGATATCAAAGTAGATTCATTAACAAGTTTTACATTTTCGAATGTAACCTCTGGGCATACAATAGTCGCTTTTTTTTCTCCAATCATCCCGACTATTTCGGGGATGAAGTTTATTGACCGGAATGTAAATGGGGCGTTCGATGCGGGAGATGGAATCCTGGAAAATTGGAGTATTGTATTATCCGGTGCGATGGATGATACAACGTTAACAGATGTAAACGGGAAATATTCGTTCACGAATTTGATTGAAGGAAAATATCTTGTCAGAGAAATTCAACAAAACGGCTGGATGCAAACGACAGAAAATCCTGACTCGATTACCATCGGAACGTTT
This sequence comes from Ignavibacteriota bacterium, assembly GCA_016191715.1. GTDB lineage: Bacteria > Bacteroidota > Ignavibacteria > UBA10030 > SZUA-254 > FW602-bin19. The sequence continues at coordinate 2,513 of JACPVN010000041.1, forward strand.
ACCATACAAACGGGAGTAAATTTTGGGAATGTCTTTGGATTAGATTGTATTGTTTCTGCGGGATGGAAAATGATTTCTAATCCTTTGATTCCTGCAAGAAAGAAATCAGAGGTCTTTCCCAATGGCTCACAAGCATTTAAATTTGAAGGCGGATACGAACTATCAGAATCCCTGTATGTAGGGAAAGGATATTGGATGAAATTTCCGGCAACAGATACTATACAAATTTTTGGTGATGTAATATCATTGGATTCCATTAGTGTTCATGAAGGTTGGAATTTAATTGGCACAATCAGTTCTTCACTTCCTCCTATTTGTATTCAGCCATTGGGGACAACAATTGAGTCCACTTTTTATGAATTTAAATCCGGTTATGTCGAAGCCGAACTACTTGAACCATGTAAAGCATATTGGGTGAAAGTATCAACAGCAGGAAAACTATTTTTTGATGGTCATTGCCGCTAACATCTTTCTAAGGTTTACAACACTACAACAGGACGAGGTATGAGGGAGTAAAAATAGTTACAATGAGACGTCAGTTATAGGAGGCGGGATTTGAAATATAGAAAAAACACATGTCCACTATCTCACATCCCATATCAACAAAAATAGTTCATCATTTTCGAAACCAACTTTGCTGTGGTAAGGTCGGGATGATGGACGTTTTCAACAGGTGAGAGTTCGACAACATCACAAGCGACGACTGTTTTTCTTTTCCCGATTTTTCTGAGAAGTTGCATGGTTTCCCACCACATCAGACCGTTTGGTTCCGGTGTTCCGGTCGAGGGCATGATTGATGGGTCAAGTCCGTCAACATCGAACGTAACATACACATGGTCGGTGAGATGTTCAAGTACATATTCATCCCAACTCTTCAACACCTTTGTGTATTTCCCATCGCGTAGTTCGTGTGCGTAGAGTGTTGTTACTCCTTTTTCTTTGATGTATTCCGCCTCTTCTTTGCATTGGGCACGGATGCCGACCTGCACTATTCGCCGCGGGTCAAGAAACTCACACACCCGCGCCATTACCGATGCATGACTGAATTTATTTCCCTGATATTCTATGCGTAAATCTGAGTGTGCATCAATCTGTAGTACAGATAAATCCGGATAGACTTCCGCATATGCGGCAATCGTTGCCTGTGAGATTGTA
>JACPVN010000042.1 GCA_016191715.1 Ignavibacteriota bacterium
GTAGTACTATCCGATATAAGAAAACTCAAAAATTAGAAGATGAAATTGCAAAAGAATTAGGAGTTCGATATTTATTGAGAGGTTCGCTTGCATTAAGAGGCGATGATTTAACGATACGGTTTCGTCTTGTTGACCCGTATGAACAATCTGACGTTATCAATCGAGATTATGATAAATCGAAACGAGATCTCTCTAAAGTAAGGAGTGAAATACTTCGGCAAGTAGTTTCGCTTTTCGAATCCCAAGTTGAGGGTGAACACGTTCCTACACCTGAAGCATATGAGCATTATATGTCCGGTCTGGAGTATGACCGAAAGGAACGGAAAGAGGACAATCAATTAGCGATAGCCGAATTGACTCAAGCAATTGAGAAAGACCCGAATTTTATTCAGGCGTATATTAAACTCGCGGGTACACAATTATTAAATCATGAAGCTGGGTATGATTTGAATGAAAAGTGGTTGAATGAGGCAGAAAAAAATATTAGAAAAGTGTTATCTATTGATAGTACAAACGCTGAAGGGTATTGGTTATTGGGCAGATTGAAAATCGAACGAGGCGAACGTAAAGAAGGTGTGGAAGTATTAGAACGCGTGATTAACATGGAGCAAAATCCAATCAGAGCGTACGTAACTCTTTCGAATGAGTATTTACTGAATATGAATGACCCGGCTAAAGCAATAACTATTTTAACGAAGGCATATGAAATAGAGCCAACGCATTATAATATTTCAATAAATATGGGGATTGGATTTGCAATGTTGAAAAAATATGATGAGGCGGTTGAAGCATTTCGTCGCTCTTCAACGCAAAACCCTGAACATGAGTTACCCTGGATCAATCTGGCATATCTGTATGAAATACTTGGTAAACAGGATAGCGCCTTAACTTCATATGAAAATGCAATTAAATTAAATCCCGCGAATCCGATTACAACTGAATATCTTAGTATCTTGCTCATAAATAAAAAGAAATATGAGCGGGCGGAATCTACGCTGATAGCATGCTTGCAATTCGAACCATCTAATTATCGTTTAATTTACACGTTGGGGATGACAAAAATGTATCGTTCTCAACCTGACGCGGCTAAGAAGGTTTGGAAGGATGGTCAAAAACTTGCAGAGGAAAATTCAAAGTTTAATCCAAATGTCTCGGAACATTATTATTACTTAGGGTTATTTTGTTCGCGGCTCAACGAAAACGAAAAAGCTATTTTGTTTGCCAAGAAGGCAGTTCAAATTGATTCCTCAGAGCAAAATGTCATGGGAGTGGCGCGGGTATATTCGATATTAAAAAACAAGGATGAACTCATATCGTGGTTTGCAAAAGCAAAAGCAATGAATCCTGAGTACGATGTGTCATTCATTCAAAATGACATAGATTTACAATCTTATAAAACCGATCAAGATCTGATTACTGCCGCACGGAGGTAATCAGGTATAATTTATTTTTGATAAAAACAAGCCGACTTCTTTAAAAAGTCGGCTTGTTTGTGTTTGAAGTGAACTCCATTCGTACAATAATGAACGTTTTGGAACTATTTGAGGAGAATCATTTTTCTTTGATCTTGAAAAAGGATTGTTTCGTTCGGAGACTTTCCATCTAAAACTGAAATCCGATAGTAATACACACCTGTAGGCAGTGAAGTATTGTTTAACTTTCTAGCATATATTCCCGCTCTGAGTAGTTCATTGTCAACTAATGTATTGACGACTTGTCCAAGAACGTTATAAATTCTCAAAGTAACTTTTCCTTCTAACGCTATTTCGAATCGAATGGTAGTTGTGGGATTAAAAGGGTTTGGATAATTTTGATGCAATATAAATTCTAAAGGAACCATTGTAACTGCAGAGGGATGTATCCGCAACATTACGTTTGGTGACGTGATAGTAGTGTTGCCCTTTCCTGAAAGCGGAATTATATTTTTATCAATGAGCAGTTCTGTATGACTTAAAAATTGATTCTTCATATCCCACGAAATAGTCATCGGATACACTGCTGATGAAATTTGTATAGGTAGTTCTCTTACGATATCAAGATTATTAATAAAAGCAACAGAACCGTTACTGAATCTAATATCAAAAAGTCCTACCGGAGGGGTAGGAGGAAGATCAAACAATAATTCATCTACTTCGGTTAATGTTCCGAAGAATAATAATTGCCTGTTTCCTTCGTTGTCAGTTAATGTTAATTTCTGTAACGTTTGCAATATGCTGAAAGCTGAAGAGACCTTGTTGTTTCCGGAACTGCCACCCTGTAAAGTGATACTACCATTATTAGTTGCTTTTATCCAATATCCGCGCATCGCACGCAATGTATCCACAATCTCGTAACCGTTAGAATAACCATAGAATAATCCGGAAATTTCTGCACCTGCTGTATCAATAACTGATGACGCGGCAAGTGGAAAACTAATCGTTCCAATTATATTCCATCCTGAGTCTACGTTTACTGTAAGCGCACGTTGTTCATCACCGAGTATTCCGACGTATTCATACGCTGGGAACTTGAGCCAGTAACCGATACCCATCGTCAAGGATGATTCAGGAGTATATCCGTTGTTTGTGACAAATTTGAAAGCATTAGAAACTGCTGAAGGAAACAGAGCAGTTACTTCGGAGGTTGTTTCCGGAAGCACCGGAACGGAAATCATGTTCCAGTTTTGTCTCATAGTGTCTGCAACGACAGGACCTTGCAGTAACTGCAATGCTCCTTGCGATTCGTTCTCAAATAGTTCAGAATCTTCATAACGAAGACGTAGGGTGGAATTGAAGACGCCGCCGCCTGATGTAACAATAGAATATAATCGGCTCACTGTTGGTGTTCCGAATTCAAATACGGAGCCACTGCTTTTTCTAAAACCGGCGCTGGGTTTGCCGACCACCCATTTAGAAAACTTCCCAATCGAATCAGCAGTAAGTGTATTGTTTGCCGTGTCTAATGTACCACCAACAACTTTCCATTGTAGATTAAATGCATCGGTTGTTGTATCGGGAAGCGTTGTCATTAGTACAGTATCAGGTAATTCGTCGCCGGCACTAAATGATAACGTTGATGAGGCGCTTTCAAATCTGTACGTACCGCCACTTACTTTATCAACTACTCGTTTTATCGAACCGCGCGGGAGTAATCCTGTACTGTCAATTGCATCGGGAGAAGCATTTTCTATTGTGACTGTATCTTCTACTCGCGTGTTGAGTGATTTGTATAAAGCAAGAGAATTCTGAATTCTCATATTCCCTATCAGGTTTGTATTTTCTCCATCAATAATAAGATTAAAGAAACTGTTCGATGTATAATCACTCGGCTTTCTTGTTTTTCCATCAAACAATGTGGCTTCACTTTCATTGACAATATCTCCGGCAACAATCGTCTTGGCAGAATCACCGGAGAAAATAATTGTGGATTGCCCCGGATTGAATGTCCCGTTGTTTATCCAATCTCCGTATAAAACAAGTCCGGATGTCAGATTATTCAGAGAGTTTTGACCATTACCTTCAAACGATAATGTTCCGCCTGAATCAATTTGAATTCGTCCTTGAATTCTCAACAAGCGATTGAGCGCACTGAAAAGAATTCTACCGCCGCGTTGAATACGGACAGAGTGGATGCTATCTGAGGGTAACGAATCAATCACTACAGATGTGTCTTGCGGAATAATAATCGGTGTTCCGGCATCCGGCGGATGTCCGCAACTCCAGTTCGCCGGGTCTCTCCACGAACCACCAACCGGACCGATGTAGCGGCAAGCAATCGTGTTTCCGAAATTTAATCCTGTTTTGCTGATGCCATTGACGAGTTTGAGAATGTACACTCCCGGTTGATACCCAGTCGAAACATCAACTGTACGAGGATGAGTTTGTACCCACTCATTCTTTAATACTTCTTTGATGACGTATACACCATTCGGAAGATTTTGGAACGAATAATTCCCGAGCGTGTCGGTGGTATCAATTGCGACAAGTGAGAGTGTTGAATCGAACAATTTTATTTTCCAATTTTCCAATCCGGGTTCCAACGAATCTTTTACACCGTCCGCGTCCATATCAAAAAATTTCATTCCGCTCAAAGAATTGGGAAGTTGATAATTTCCAAAGTCCCTGTTTGTCAAAGTCTGGTCGCTCGTCGAAATCGTATCAAAGTATCTGAGGAATGAAGGATACGTTTGTTGCCAACCTGCCTGATAGACCTCATGAATTTTGTAATTTCCAAGCGGGAGGTTATGGAATTCATAATAGCCATCCGCGTTTGTAAATGTTGAATCGTAGAAACTTCCCTTTAAAATAATTTTCCAGTTTCTTATTCCTGATTCATCGTTATCTTTGAGACCATTGTTGTTTTCATCATTGAATTTCATTCCGCTGATTGTTCCAAGTTTGTAATTACCGAAATTCAAATCAGGGAGATTATTTCCGCTGAAGGTTGTGAACGAATGACCACTGCTGACGGGATATGATGGAAGCCAACCATCCTGGTTTGTTTCTATAATGTTGTAATTGCCCGGTCCAAGGTTTGTGAATTCATAATAGCCGGATGGGTCGGTTGTCACTGTTGTGCCGCTACTGATACTGATTACCCAATCAGGAAGTCCGGTTTCACCCGCATCAAACGTACCGTTCACGTTCATGTCATGGAATTTAATTCCGCTGACCGCTATTTTTTTAAAATTCATAAACCGAATTGTATCAACGAAACCGCTTGTGTTGATAGTAATGCCGGATGCTCCATTCGTTGTTGTTTGAATCCACCCGGAAGGTAGTGTTGTTTGTTCCACACTGTACGTTCCGGGATCTAAGTTTCCAATCCAAACTCCTAAAGTATTGTTTCCGACAGCAGTGACGAAATTGAACGAAGTATCTCTGCTGACACTGCACACTGAATTTGTTCCTGCAGGCAATGGGGCATTATCTTCAGAATCAATGATGCCATCACCATTAACATCAATGCTGACTTCGAGACGAATTTTCCCTAACTCAAAATTCCCAAAATCAATCGTTGAAACATTCATTAAGCCCGGAAAAAGCGAAACGTTATAAAAATCATATGCAGGAAAAGTTTTTACCCAACCGGTTTTTAATGATTCCGAGACAAGATAAATTCCCTCCGGCAAATATTCGAAAGAATAATTTCCATTTGCATCGGTTTGTGTTGATAATACAACAGGACCTTGGAGATTAATTGTCCAGTCCGCAAGTCCGGGTTCTCCCGCATCCTTTGCACCGTTCTTATTGATATCTTCGAACTTTGTTCCTGAGATACTGCCTCCGCTATCAATTACAAGTGAAAAATCATCGAATGTCCATCCGCTATCAACCACAGAACCATCGGAAAATGTCCAATACCTGAACTGTACTAAGGGAGTACCTGAGAGTTCGTCGGAGCGTCGGAAGGCAGTGTAATAGCCAAAAGGTGAGATTGCAGTATCTGCTTCAAAACAATCACCGTTACTTGTCCATTTCGGACCAAGAGGAAACATTGAGCCATCGGAAGCGACGGCATTTTGTTGTTCAAAACAATTAGGGTTTCCATCTGTATTTTGATACACTGATGATTCATACCAATTGCTTGAGTAAGGCGAACCAACATTGTCCATCATTTCCCAAGTTGCACCCATGTTCGTTGTATATTGGAAGACACTTCCATCCCAAGATGGCTCAGTACGAATGCTGTGTGAGAATTGAATTTTTGGATAGATATTAGAACTGAGGTTGAAGTAGGGTGAAAAAAGAAATGAATGTTGCTTTGGAGAATACGTGTCAGTGAGTTTTGTAACCCACGCATTCACACCTGAGTGTGCGCCTCCTAATTTTTGTGGTTCACCGAGTCTCCAATCGCCGGTTCCCATCCAACCTTCAGATTCAGCCGTTGATTCAAACGTGCTTGAATAGTTCGTACCGTCAAACACCGGAAAAACAGTATGGTCTTTCGATGTTGAATCATTCGACTGAACAAAATCTGCGGCGTGTTGACTTATAGCCAGGACCTTATACGATTTCAATATCCCAAATGTCGAGGGAGACCATGGTGTCGAATTTGTCGCATAGAAGAATTCAAAAGGAGGCGCAGTGGTTGTGAATGTCCCGTAGAACACATCAGTTCCGGTTGAATCCAGGACAGAAAAAATCACAGTAACAAGTTCAACTGAGTTGCCATTATTTTTTCCCCGCGCAATGATGTTGAGCGGTTGTCCTTCAGGAGAACCGTACATATATCCCGCATTAATTGTGAACAATTGAATATCGGTGAGTGGTTGCAGTGTTACATTTTCATCGCATCCCGCATCGGGACCTGTACCGCTACGCATCTCTCCGTCTATGTCGTTCGCGACGAATTCATTTGGAACACCGAGATTATTCGCATACGATAATCCAAAGTTGGCAAGATGCAAGTCAGAAGAACTTACAAAAGCAGGGTCGCCGCTAACGCTCTTCTGGCTGTGTCCGCATCGGGAATTCCACACTTCAATATTTGGTGCGTCCGGATAAATTATACCTGTTGGTGAATACAACACATTATTATTTTCATTGGAAAAATCATAACAATTCTTAGTGGAGTACAGGACAGTGACTGTCCCGTTTCCGTTCGTTGAGGAATTGACAAAGACATTATTGAGAACAATCGCTTCAGCAGGATTAATGGTATCACCTTGAACGGAGAGACACGAATTAATTCCGTTGTTATTGCTCGGTTCTGAAATCCATACAGAATTATGAATGATGTTTACATTCAGGTCTTGTGAAACACGTATACCCGCAACCAACTCAGTCGAATTCGGATTACCGCTCAAGTTTTTCAATGAATTAATTTTTGAGATGCTGTTGTTGATAATAAAATTATTACCGGGAAAGGCAAAGGAGAGATTACCAGAAAGTTTTATTCCTGATGACAATGCGAATGAGCCGTCAGTTCTGTTCCAGACAATATTGTTTACTCTGTTTCCCCGTATTTCCATATGCGTTGCAAGAATTGCAGAAATTCCTGAAGTCTGGTTATCAATACCTGAGGGAATGATTTGATGCGTCATCATTATCCCATCCACCTCGTTTTGTTGAAGTGTTGATGAATCAATGATGCTGAGATGAATGCCGCCGGAAGACAGTGAATCACGGATGTCATTTGTTGGTACGGCGAGAATTTGACTTACAAACGCACCACCAATACGGTTCATTGCAATGAGCCAATGCTTATCAGGTTGTGAAAAAGTCGAACCGTTTTGATTGATACCGAAGCGCCCGCGTGTAATGATGCATTGTTGAATGGAAATAAAATTACACTGCCCAGTACCTGATAAACTCAATGTGGAAATTGCATCGTAACCAACGGTTCGAGCAGGATTGAATCTGCCGAGAATTTTTGTGTTCAGAATCTGAATATTTGAACTGGAAATGATTCGAATAGCCCCGTCATATTGGTTCACTGGTTCAGACAGACTCTCATTGTATTGAATTGTGAGTGCATTGGGATTTGAACCATCTGCATTCATGCCGTTAACTATCACACTGCTAAGTTGCTTGATGATGAAACAACCATTTTCAGCATTGTCCACACCGAGTGAGACAACACAACTATTCACTCCGTATGAAGGTTGAA
>JACPVN010000103.1 GCA_016191715.1 Ignavibacteriota bacterium
TCAATTCCTGATTCATCTGCAAGAGAATCAAAACTAAGAGAAAGGAGACTCAACCAAATGGTTGAGAAGTGTGTCTGCATCCTGTCATTTTCAACACAATGGTCTATTGATGCGCCTCAGTGAAGATTGTACATTAGTGCAACCTTTTTGAAGTCATCTTCGACTTCTGCCGAACACGGATATCAGCCGTGTCCCACGCTCATGTTCTTTCCGATGCCCGCGTTCTTCTTTCTTTCAAGAGAAATTGAAGAACGAATTCGAATCACGATTCACGTATCACTAACACAAGGTCTCTTATGAAAAATATCTTTACCATACTTTGCCTGTTATGCCTTTTGTCGCTAACAGCATCAGCCCAAATTCCGCAAATGATAACTCATCAGGGCTACCTCGCCGATAGCGCCGGACAAGGAGTGAATGCAACACTCCCGATGACGTTCCGCTTCTTTGCCGATTCGACAGGCGGAACGGCCTTGCTCACACAGACATTTTCCAACGTTCAAGTTGTGAAAGGAGCGTTCACAGTTGTGCTTGATGTTTCAACTCTATCCTTCTCTTCTCAGCGATGGATAGAAACAGAAGTGAACGGTGAGACGATTGCGCCGCGAACGAAACTGACAAGTGTGCCGTATGCGTTGCAAGCGATGTCGTTGGTGGGACCTGGAAGTTTGGCAACAGGAACCGATGCGATTGCAGGCGGAACGAATAATAGGGCAAGAGGAAATTATTCTGTTGTGGGTGGAGGTGGCGGAGGGAATGTGTCGGATTCCAATTCAGCCATTGGTGACTATTCTACAGTGGGTGGTGGTATTTACAATTCTGCAGTCGGTACATACGGTACGGTGAGTGGCGGCAAAGGCAATAAAGCAGACGAGTTCTGGGCGACAGTCGGTGGCGGTGAAGGTAATATTGCCAATGGCTCAGATGCGACAATCAGCGGAGGATACACTAATATAGCAAGTGGTGGTTATTCGACGGTTGGTGGAGGTGAATTTAATACAGCAAGCGCTAACCATTCATTGGTCAGTGGCGGGTACGGTAATGATGCAAGTGGTAGCAATTCTATGGTCGGTGGCGGTGATAATGATACCGCAAGTGGATCTAGTTCAACAGTACCCGGCGGATACAACAATAAAGCTGGCGGTAATTACTCCTTTGCAATTGGTGCAAAAGCAAAAGCATTGCATGATAATACGTTTGTTTGGAACGACAATGAAAGCAGTGATTTTGCTTCAACGGGTGTAAATCAATTCCTCATTCGTGCAAGTGGTGGTGTCGGCATTGGTACAAACACCCCCAATTCCATGCTCGGAATAAAATACAACAGTACCAACACGCCACATCTCCTTTTGATGGAAGATGATAACGATTATGCACGATTGAATTTCCAAAACACATCGAATTCAAATCGCTGGAGTCTTGGTGGTTACACAGCCGCCACAGATGCAAGCGCGAGGTTTTCGTTCTACTACGGCGGCGTATCAAGCGGAGATAGAATGGTCATCACCGGCGATGGAAAAATCGGTATCGGTAACAGCAGTCCCGGAAACATTCTCACCATCCAACAAAGTTCGGCAACCGACCCGATTGCCGATGCGTGGACAACGTACAGTTCCCGCCGATGGAAAGAGAACATCAAACCACTCGAAGGCGCATTAGAGAAAGTAGGAAAGTTACAAGGCGTCAGTTACGACTGGAAGGAAACGGGCAAACACGACATCGGACTCATCGCCGAAGAAGTAGGAAAAGTCATTCCTGAAGTTGTTGCGTACGAAGAGAATGGTGTTGATGCAAAGTCGGTTGATTATGCTCGCATCGTTGCATTGCTGATTGAAGCCATCAAACAACAGCAGGAAGAAATCAGGGAGTTGAAATCATTCGTGAAATTTTCTAACACTGTGAATAACGAAAAATAAACCGTCAAACATTCACGGTAAACAATAAACAAATCACCAATCACTAATTAACCAATGAGGTTCACTATGAAACAAATTATTTACATACTTTGCCTAACTTGTCTTTTTGCCATCATAGCAACATCACAAATTTCGCAACTCATTACTCACCAAGGATACCTTGCTGATAGTACCGGACAAGGTGTAACCGCATCGCTCCCGATGACGTTCCGTTTCTATGCGGATTCAACCGGTGGTGCAGCATTGCTTGAACAAGGTTTTTCCACGGTGCAGGTAACGAAAGGAAACTACACAATCGTTCTCGATGTCTCATCTCTCTCTTTTTCTTCTCAACGATGGTTGGAGACAGAAGTAAACAGCGAACTATTTTCTCCTCGCACACGCTTGACAAGCGTTCCGTACTCACTTCAAGCAATGTCCTTAGTGGGACCGGGTAGCATAGCAACAGGAACGAATGCAATTGCCGGAGGCAGGAATAACAGAGCAAGGGGGAACTATTCAGTTGTAAGCGGCGGTGGCGGAAATACAGAAGCAGACTCTAACTCTGCATCGGTAATGTACGCAACGGTTGGAGGAGGAAATCAAAATCGGGCAGCCGGATATGCGGCTACAGTGAGCGGCGGCGGCGCGAATTCTGCAACAGGAATTTGTGCTACCGTTGGCGGCGGTCTTGTAAACATGGCAAGGGGGGATTATTCGGTGGTCGCAGGCGGTGGAGGTCCCTTTTGGTCAGATTCGAATTCCGCGTCAGGATTATTCTCTACAATTCCGGGCGGACGCAATAACAAAGCCGCCGGCAATTATTCATTTGCCGCCGGGTGGCGTGCGCGTGCAAATCATGGCGGCACATTTGTTTGGGCTGATTCAGCAAGCGCTTCGGGAACGGACTTCTTTTCCACCGGTACGAATCAATTTCTCATTCGTGCAAGCGGCGGCGTCGGCATTGGTACTGCAAGTCCTCAGGGTGCACTCGATGTTTCATCAACCACGGGCGCATTCATTGTTCCGCGCATGACAACGAGCCAACGCAATGCTCTTTCTGCGGTGAACGGAATGATTATTTACAATACCGAAACGAATCAATTCAATTTTTATGAGAACGGTTCGTGGGTAACGAAGTAGTGATTGGTGAGTTGCCAAGTAAAAACTCAAAAGTAAAAAGTAAAAAATTTGTTAAGGATTGCTTTGAAGATTTTTGCTTGGTCAACTCTTGTTTCCTAACACCTACGACCTAACATCTAACGCCTAAATGAAAAGGATAAAACTATGAACAAGATTAAAACACAAATTCTCTTCTGTCTTCTGCTAGTTTCAATGACAACATTCGGACAGAATTACAAAATTCTCCGCTCACTCACGAGTGCAGGAGGAACGACCGCCGTTTCTCCATCATACTCGATGATGAATACTACCGGTCAAGCGGATGTTAGCACGGCGGTATCAGCATCGTATCAAATGCAGACCGGTTTCTGGGATTTCTATGCATCGCAACAAGAGCAGGCGCAATCATTTTCGTTCAGCGTCGCAGGCGGATGGAATATGATTTCCATTCCTCTCACCGTTCTTGATTACCGGAAGATACCATTGTATTCTACCGCAACA
>JACPVN010000131.1 GCA_016191715.1 Ignavibacteriota bacterium
AAGATAGATTGTACGAGACGGTCTATTTCGAGTAATGATATACAAAGTTGATATTTCAATGATTTGCTGTTGATTTAATCAGAAATCCGTTTTGCATCTTCTTTAGAAAATCATATATTGTTCAGGCATTTTTTAACAATAACTATTTGTAGATGCATCAAAAAGAAATAGACCGTCTCGTACAATCTATCTTGAATCAACCTGCTTCAAAGCAAATGTGTTGCAAAGACGGGATTTGTCATGACGGGTTATGCGTTGTCCACAACAAGGAGGGCGTACGCAACATTGTCAAAAACGGAGCGTCCAGAATTTCAGCAGGAGTCGGAATCGAAGCGGCTGGCGGCATCGAAGTTGACCTCGCCCGTATGATTGACCACACCCTACTCAAACCCGAAGCCACGAAAGACCAAGTAATAACATTGTGCAACGAAGCGAAGAAATACAACTTCGCCAGCGTTTGTATCAATCCCAGTTACGTTTCACTTTGTGCGAAATTACTTCGCGACACTGCTGTGAAAGTTTGTACTGTTATTGGATTTCCGCTTGGTGCAACATCAACTGCTTCGAAAGCGTTTGAATCTGAGCAAGCACTTCGTGATGGCGCAACCGAACTTGATATGGTCATCAATGTTGGTATGTTGAAATCGGGCGAGCATGATTATGTTGAAAATGATATGTTCGCTGTTGCCTCGACTGCACGACGATACGGTGCACTGACAAAAGTTATTCTCGAAACCGGCTTGCTGAGCGATGAGGAAAAAATCAAAGCATGCATGTTGGCAAAACGTGCAGGAATGGATTTTGTCAAAACATCTACGGGCTTTGCCAAAGGTGGCGCAACCGCGGGCGATATTGCATTGATGCGAAAAGTAGTTGGTAGTGCGATGGGCGTGAAAGCATCAGGCGGCGTACGTACACGCGAAGAGGCGCTAGCCATGGTCGCAAGCGGCGCGGATAGAATCGGCGCAAGCGCAAGTGTGAAAATTGTTCTAGGTACAGATAGTCAAACTAAAACAGAAACCGCAAAAGCGGCTGACCGTTATTAATCTTCACAACAAATGAGGAGTTCTATGAATCGTTCAATCTTATTTATTTTTAGTTTCCTGTTATTGAGTTCGCTGATTCTTTTCGGTTGTTCTTCCTCTGAAGAAACACAATCGGAAAAGGAAGCAACTGAACAACAAGTCACGAAAGACCAAACACAGGATTTGCCTCCTCCGCCTCCGGGTGAATCCGATACGATTGATGTCGTATCAAAAGATAATAAAGAAGAAACTTCCATTCAACAGCCTACGACAGAGAATCTTCCAATTTCGACAGGAATGTATGCTGTGCAAGTCGGTGCGTTCAAAGTTACTGAAACTGCTGACCAAATTGCTTCACTGGCAAAGACACGGTTTTCGATACAAGTACTAACGTTGCTTGACAAGGAAACAGGCTTGACGAAAGTATTGGTTGGTAGCTTTACAACTAAAGCTGAAGCGCGTACATTCAGAGATAAATTACTTCAGCAATATCCAGATGATTACAAGGATGCCTGGACTACTGAACTTCCGCGTGAATAAAATATTATCATTTCGTCGTTTTGACGAATGTCGGAATCAGTTTCTTTCGGAAGTTCATAAATATCACACCATCTTCGGCATCATTTTGATGTGTATTTTATTTTTATCGTTAGTTTCGGTTTCAACAGGTCTCTCTCTTACACTTCTGCCGCAAGCAGAAAAAGACGACACCACACAAACGCTGAAACAATTTCTCAATCAATACGAGAAAACATTCGACCCGTCAGTCTATCAGATCCCAATTTCGATTTCGCCTGCAAGCAACAGCACACGACATCAGTTTGCTGATACATTGTCAATGGAAAATGTCGAACTGACTTCCGGCTTTCGTGTTCAGGTTCTTACTACTCAGGAAATTGATGAAGCAAATCTTCTTCAAGATTCCTTATCCACAATCTTGCCGACAGAATGGACGTATATCATTTATCATACTCCTTACTACAAAGTGCGTGTCGGCAACTATAGTGAACGTCACTCGGCTAACAGGATGATGCGACTACTGTTAGAACGTGGATTTGAAAATGCATGGGTTGTTCCGGACCAAGTTGTGAAGTATCCTCCGGTTCGTGTGCCTCCGGTGGTGATGCCGCTCGATACGCTTCGTTGATTGGTGATTAGTGAATAGTGATTAGTGAATGGTTAATTGATTTTGGTAACTCGAGCATTAATCATAAATTCAAACTCTACAATCCGAATTCATCATTTAACTCGAATGTTCACTCCTTCAACGCTCCATCTTGCCCGAACTTTTAGGGTGTCACTGTAAAACATAAATCGTTCGGAAAGTTGGAAAGGAATCAACGTTCCGTGTGTATATGCCTCGTTACCGTCTGAATCAACAAATACGCTGAGAACATACTTTCCTTCCTCCAAATTATCAAACAGAAAACTTCCCGACTTACGAACTACAAGTTGTCGTTTTCGTAAATCAGTTGAAAGTGGAAGTGCCGATAAAAATATTTCAGATGAATCATTCGGCAACTCGTTCAGTACTGTTCCGGAAATGGTTCCTAATTTATCTTTGTCAATAACCTGAAATTTAAACACTCTCACGCTGTCCGGATAAAGGTTACCCGTCACGTCTATCACAGAATCAAGATACACATGAAATGAATAGGGCATCCCGAAGGTAAGTGGAAATTTCGGTATAAATATACCATGAGTTGAATTATTCCATACATATTTTCCATGGACAATCAACTTTGCACTATCCTGCAAAGAAAAACTTTTCTCGAACTTCTCCTTGAGAACCCACTCACTTATTCCGATGTGAATCGAATCTTCCGGGAAAACATCGTGACTGTTCATTGAGATATTAAGCAGAGATATTTTTGCTTTCGTTGTATCGGGGACACTGCTTCCATCAACATCAACCGGTTTACCGGATGATGGCATCATATTTCCCCCAACATCTCTACATCCAGAAATATGTACGCGGTACGTTGCAGTACTCTCCTGTTCTGTAGTAAGAACAATCACCTCTACAAGCGAAGTATCAGAAGGAGATGCATCAATAATCGAAAGACGGCTGTTGGTAAGTGTGTCAACGATGGAAATAAACTCCGTACGAATGGAGGAAGAATCAATCTGCTCGCTGAAACGAAGAAGAATGTGTTGTTGGTCTATCGTCCGTGCGCTCGAAAGAAACGGCGCTGAAGTGTCTTCGATTGTCAAGCGTAATTGAACATGTTGAATGAAATTCCGTACAGGTGTCAAAGAAAATTCTGATTGAGGAATTCCGAACTGGTCAGTCTGCGGGTCGTAGAGAAGATTTTTGTATTCATCCCGAACAGCAATGAGACGATAGTCTCCTAATCGAAGATACGGAAGAAGAAAGGTTCCATCTTTTCCTGTTTGAGTGAGGTAATCCGGTTTGGTATGATTCGGATTCAGCGTGTCTCCATTGATGTTGTCGAGCAGATATGCAAAGAGCATGACGCCCTCCGGTTTTTCATCAAATATTTTTCCGGCAATCGCCCCGGAATCAATATGATCGCCGGTCGAGAAGGCAAGTGAGAATGATTCTGCCATTCTGTTTCCGTTCCGCAAATCCTTCACGTCAGTGCCGAGTGTAAGTACATACGTTGTCTTTGCCCGAAGTGAATCGGTGAATTTAATTTCGACTTCCGTTCCGCTCCAGTCAAGTTCTAACTCACCCAAATTCGGTGATAGAAAAATTGATTCATCCACTGAGCGTTTGTCAACATACTCGCTGAAGGCAATTCTGAAGACTTTTTCCTGAAAGTGCGTCGTTCCGTTTGCCGGGAACGTTTCGATAATTGTCGGAGGAGTTGTATCCGCCGGACCACCGGTGGGAGACATTTGTCCGGCGCAGGAGAGAAAAAACAATGAACAAACTATTGAAGGAAGAAATATTTTGAAATCTTGTAAAGTGATGTTGACCATTTGACTAATAGTTATGGAAATCTGTGAATGTGAATATACTGATTTTTGATTTCTTTATTTTTATGGTTAAGTACATTTCATTATGAATGAATATGAAAAAAAACCGGCTTTTTGTTTTTCCTCTAACCTTTTGATATTTTACTCACTCTTAAAATACATTTCAATCAATTTATCAAGGAATTATTATGAAACGCTCATTCACATGCTGGGCTTGTGTGCTTACAGCATCGTTACTTGTTCTTTTTGTGTTGTCAACCAGAACAAACGCTCAGGAAGATTCAACAGAACATTCTAAAGAACATCCGAAGGAACACCCCAAGGAACATCCAAAAGAACATCCAAAAGAACATCCAA